>LVBE01000229.1 GCA_001603105.1 Spirochaetales bacterium Spiro_03 | reverse complement strand
CGCACATCCCGCTTCGTCGGGGGAGTCGAACAGCTTCCTGACGGCAGGCCGTTCTTTGCGAACCTTCCCACCGAAGAGATCTTCACTACCCCTGATTGGAGGCGCACCGAAGGGTATGTGACCACTACCCGTCCCGTCTCGGTACTCGACACACCGACCGAAGCTGTCCGCCTCACCTTCAAGGAAGGCAGGGTCGTCGACTACTGTGCCGCCGTAGGTCAAGAGGCGATGGATCGCTTCTTCTCGATCGACGAAGGGACTCGCTTCATCGGGGAGGTCGCCCTCGTCGATGAGACCAGCCCGATCGCCCGAAGNNGGGCTACCCCATCGCCCTTGAAGGAGGCAATCGCCTCATCGGTGAAGAAGCGCTACGCGCATCAGGCTGCAATACCAGCTTGATGCACACTGACTTCATGATCGGGTCCAAGGACATGACCATTGTGGCCCATCTCTTGGACGGCAGTGAGCTCACCATCATGGTCGATGGAGTCTTTACGTTCTAACGATTGAGGTCAGCGATCAGGCGCAGGCCGTCGAGGGTGTGCATCGGCAAGACCTGGTTGATCCGTCCGATCAGGGGGGCAATCGTCTTTGAGAGCCCCCCGGTGGCGATGACATGGGCTGCTTTTCCCACTTCCTGCTCGGTGCGCTCGATGATTGAGTGCACCATACCGGCGTAGCCGAACATGATGCCGCTTCTGATCGAATCCTGGCTGTTGCGCCCGATCACTGATGTCGGGATGCACAGTTCAACCTGTGGCAGCTGGGCAGTGTTGCCAAAGAGGGCATTGACCGCAGTCACCAGACCCGGGGCGATCGCCGCTCCGAGGACCGAGCCGTCGCTGTCGACGGTAGTCAACGTCAGAGCTGTGCCGAAGTCGACAACGATGACCAGCTTTTCAGGGTAGAGATTATGTGCCTGGGCGACGTTGGCCAATAAGTCCGCACCGAGCTCAGGCGGGATCGATTCACGCTTCAGGCCGGTGGCGACCCGGTGGTCGACCATCAGCGACTGAACGCCAAAGAGGCGCACGATGTTCTTCTGCATCGAACGGGTGAGGTTGGGTACCACAC
>LVBE01000049.1 GCA_001603105.1 Spirochaetales bacterium Spiro_03 | reverse complement strand
CATCTATGCAGTGGGTGGCAACCCTGATGCAGCGGCGGTATCGGGTATCAACATCACCCAGACGCTGGTGGGCCTCTTTGCAGTCTGTGGCTTTTTGATCTCCTTCAGTGGTGTGCTCGAAGCGGCACGTACCGGTGGGGCGACCAACAACTACGGCTCAGGCTACGAGCTTGATGCCATCGCCTCGTGCGTCGTCGGCGGTGTCTCCACCACCGGAGGCGTGGGGACAGTCAGCGGCGTCATCGCCGGTGTCATCATCTTCAGTTTCATCAACTACGGACTGACCTTCATCGGTGTGAACCCCTACTGGCAGAACATCATCAAGGGCGTGATCATCGTGTCGGCAGTTTCGTTTGATATTAGAAAGTACGTTCAAAAGAAGTAGCTTTCACATCCCTTCCACCCTTGAGGCAGGAGCAATCCTGCCTCAAACTTTGCTTCTCATCTGCCGATAGCGCGACATACGTCTGATGACTGATCGTGCGTCTCTGAGGTTCGGTATAGAGCTCCGTCTTGGATCGGACAAGGGTTTGAGGTAGTCACGACCGTTGATCGTAACAGCCGTCCGCTATCGTGCATGGCGCTAGACGTACGCATCTATTGTACGGTTTGGAAGAGCAGGCGTTGGTGCGCCTCGCTGAACATCGAATCCTTGGTCACCAAGGCCCAATCAACTGGCTGGTGGGCAGGCTTCTTTCCTTCTAGCAGGTCCACGGCTGCCAGGATGCTTCGATATCCGAGGTTGAAGGCGTTGACTACGACCAAGGCATCGATGATGCCCTCTTCAAGCAGTTGGATCTCATAGCGGGTATTGCCCAAGGCGATGAAGCGTATTCCCGCCCGGTCAGCAAGAGCTTGGGCAATGCCGCCTGCCGTATACTCTTCGAGGGCGAAGACCATGTTGATCGACGGCTCATGCTGTAGGGCATTGGAGGCGATGTTGTATGCGATCGCCTCATCGGAGAAGCTGAAGGTCGAGCTGACGATTCGGGTATTTGGCCGGCTTCTCAGAGCCTCTGAGAGACTTTCCACCAAGTTGGTCATCGTGGTGGTGTTGGGCAGCGAGCCGATGATCAGGGCGTTTATTTGCTCATCATCGCCAAAGAGGGAGAACGCATGGGTGGCCATGTCAAGGCCGATCTGTCGGTAATCGGCGGTGATGAGGAAGTCTGAGCTTTGGCCGATGAGGGCGGTATCGGCAAAGACCACCTTGATTCCTTTTGTGCGTGCCTTGGCAACCACATCTTTGAGTCGGGTGTAGTGGGAGGGTGAGAGGATGATGGCATCGAAGTTTTGCTCGATCGCCTGCTCCACAGCCCTGATCTGTCCCTCATAATCGGCCTCATTGATCGGGGCAAGGAACTCCAAGATCGCCGAGGTCGCAGTGCGGGCGGTGCGAGCTCCGCTCTTAAGAGCCCCCCAGAACTCGCCGCCCTGCATCATGGTGATGACAGCGATCTTGGCTGTGGTCACCGTCTGCTTGGGGGTACAGGCGACCAAGAGGGCGACAGTGAGCAAAAATAACGGTGCTATACGTTTCATGTGCTGACCCCCTTCAACGGAGTGATCGGTCTCTGTTCGGGGATGATGAGGCGCACCAAGGTCCCCTCATCCAATTCACTGGAGATCTCAAGGCCATAGTCCGAGCCCCAGTAGAGCTGGATCCGTTGGTGGACGTTACGGACCCCGAAGCCCATCCGCTTCGGTTGGGGGCTGTTGAAGTCCAAGAGCCGGTTCAATGTCTCTTCACTCATCCCCACTCCATTGTCCCGTACCTCGATGACGATGGCCCCGGGTTTGCGCCGATGGACACGGATGGCGATGGTCCCCATCTCCTGCAGGTATTTGATGCCGTGGTAGATAGCATTTTCCACGATGGGCTGGACGATCAACTTGACGGTTGGCAGGTGTTCACACCCAGCTTCGATCTCGATGGAGAAGGTGAACTTATCCTGGTAGCGAATCTGCTGGATGATGAGGTAGTTACGCACATGCTCAAGCTCCTCGGCGATGGTGATGATGTCCCGTCCCTTGCTGATGGAGATCCTAAAGAGCTTGGCCAGCGATGTCACCATCCTGATGACCCCCTCGCTGTCCCCCTGCTCAGCCATCCAGACCACTGAGTCGAGGGTGTTGTAGAGGAAGTGCGGGTTGATCTTTGCCTGCAGTGCATCGAGCTCGAACTTGCGCTTCGCCTCCTGGCTGGTGACGATGTCGTCCATCAAGGTCCGGATGCGCCTGACCATCACGGCGAAGGTCTCAGAGAGGGCGGCGACCTCCTGACTGCCTCCAACGGTTGGCGGAGCGGAGAAGTTGCCCCGCTCCACACTGTTCATCAGCCGCTCAAGCTCACGGATCGGGCGGCTGATATAGGAGGCGATCGAGCGGGCGATGAAGATGGTGATGACGATGCACAGCAATAGGACCGCCGCCATGATGGCGGTGTATCGCTTCAGGCCTGCCATCAGCTCGTCGATGAACGCCACTCCGACGATCCGCCAGCGGGCGTTGTTGACCGTATCGACGATGACCAGGCGCTCGCGGGCCTCGAAGGTGGTGTGGAAGGTACCGAAGATGTGCTCCTGCACCGAGGCGATATCCTCGTTGAAGAGGTTACTATTGATCAACTGCTGGTAGGGGTGATAGACGATCTTGCCGTCGTTGTCGATGAAGTATACATACCCACTTTTGCCGAGGCGGGCGGTCTGCACCAGCTCACTGACTGCCCAGAAGTTCATGTCGATGACCAACAGCGCCCGGTCAAGCTCCCCCTCCTCGGTACGGTAGGTGATCTGCTGGCTGTAGGTGATGACCCATGGATAGGCGGACTTGAAGAGCTGTTGGACATGGGGGCCGGTGAAGTAGAAGTTGCCCTCCTTGCCCAAAGCCCGCTCAAACCACTGCTGGCCGATGATCTCATTTTTTGGGCGCAGTGGTGCGTCGTTGGTCGAAAGCAGCAGTGTCCCGTCGGTCTTGAAGAGTAGCAGGCAGACGATATCCTGGCGGCTGTTGACGATGGAGGCGAGCCGCTCTTCGATCTGGGCTCGATTGAGGGTGTCGGTCTGCTTGGCAAGGTCGCGCGCGTAGGTGGCGATGGAGAGGATGTCGGTGGTGTAGTAGTTGAGGTTGGCGTTTATCTGGCGCACGATCTCACGTGTGGAGATCGTGGCATTATTGCGGATCGTCGCCGAGAACTGGACGTAGAGGATCGTACTGACGAGGACGGTGAAGAGGATCGACACCGAAGCGATGGCAACCGAGAGGATCGTCTTGATGGAGTGGGGATGGCCTCTTCGTCTCACCGGTGGGCCTGCCGATACTGCGATGGGGAGAGGCCGACATGGCGCTTGAAGCTGAAGCTGAAGTAGTTGGGCTCGGTGTAGCCAACCGCCTCGGCGATCTCATAGGTCTTGCTCTCCGTTTTGACCAATAGCTCCTTGGCCCGATCCATCCGGATCGTGGTCAGGTACTGCACAAAGCTCTGGCCGACCTCCCGCTTGAAGGTCGAGCTGAAATACGACGGGCTGATGCCAATTGTCTCACAGATCTCCTCAAGGCCGAAGCCTGGTTCATCGAAGTGACTGGAGATGAGGTTCTTTGCCTCGGAGATGAACTGGATGTGGCTTGCCTGCCGAGCTCCGGCGAGGCGGTCGCGCAGCGTCAGACAGAGGCGGGCGAACCACCGCTTTGCCTTGCCTAGGGTAGTCAGGCTCGCGAGCTCGCCAAAGAGGTTGCGCCCCTCCTCCTCAATGATGGTGAAGAGTGAGTGCCCATAGGAGTTGGCCAGCTGCTGAAGCTGAGAGACCAAGTCCAAGAGCAGTGCCTGGCTTCCTTCAAGGGATGAGCCGGCGACGTGCTGGCCAAAGAGCTGGTGGACCGCACTGTCCACCTGCTCCTCGGTGCCGATCTTCACCGCCAAGATCACGTTGGCTTTCAGCTCCTCGAGTTGACGCAGATGTTCCTCCGAACCTATGTGCTCCAGGTCGCTGATCTATAACAGGCTGCGTTCAGGGTAGACGGAGCTGTAGTTTAGCGCTGAGAGGGCTTGGTGGTACGAGTGACTGATCGAACTGGGGGCATGAACCAGAGCCCCAAGGCCGATGATCGTATCAAAGGAGTACTTCTTCAGGTACGCCTGCACCTGTTCGGCTTTGCGGTTGACTTGTTTGCGGAAGACGGAGTCGTAGAGCTGCTGCCCGTGGCTCTTGGCGGTGAAGATAATGATGATCTCCCGCTCAAAGAGCAGCGGGATCGCCCCGTCATCGTCGCGTAGCGCCTCTTCGACGACCTCGAGCATCGCAAGGCTGCGCAGAGAGTCGTCGCTGCTGTGGTCGGTCTCGATTAGCGCTACAAGAAATTCATCCCGGTCAAGGTCCAGTCCATATTCGCTGGCCTTGGTGATCAAGGAGGCGTCGGAAACCGGGTGGTTGGGTGAGAGAAGGGAGACGAGGAACTTCTCCCTGATCAACGGCAGGGCCTGGCGATAGGCAATCTTAAGGCGGTCTTCGTCCTTGCTGCGGCGAATCTCCTCATCAAGGATCGTCCGCAGGCGAGATAGCAGGTTGGAGAGGTCCTCCACCGACACCGGCTTGAGCACGTACTCGGTCACCCCCCACCGCATCGCCTGCTGGGCGTAGGTGAACTCGTCGTAACCGCTGAGGATCACCAACGTCGTCGTTGGGTGGGCCAGCCTGATCTGTTGGATCAGCTCGATACCGTCGAGGTAGGGCATCTTGATGTCGCTGATGACGACATCGGGGCGTAGCTCCTCGACCAGCTCCAGCGCTTCGATGCCGTTGCTCGCCTCGGCGATGACACAAAAGCCGTGCGCGTCCCACGGGGTACGGGCTCGTATGCCCTCGCGCACCGCTGATTCATCGTCGACCAAAAGAATCGTATAGGCCATGCTCCTATGGTAGTGTCAAAGCGTCAGTGACGCAAGAAAATCAACCATTGACCCACCAGTCGAACATCACCTCTGTAGAGCGGTTCATCTCCTTCATGAAGGCGCTGGTGTGCTTTCTGAGGTAGTAGTAGTCGGCGAGGGTTCCACTATTGTCGTAGGGAAGCGATCTGACGCGCCGTCTTTGCTCCTCATGGGCTGCAAAGGCCTCGCTCATCTCTTTGAGGTGCGGCTGTTGATACTCATCGGTCATGAAGATCGAGGAGATGGGGCAGCGGGGGGTGAGCTTGACGTGCTGTGCCTGTGCGGGGTAGCCGAAGATCAGCATAGTAGCGGGGATGGTGTATTGAGCCAGGTTCAACAGCGAGCGGACCTCTTCGAAGTTCTCGATCACATCGCCGATATAGCAGGAGCCCAGGCCGAGAGCCTCGGCTGCGATGACGGCGTTCTGGGCCGCGATGATCGCATCCTGCATACAGAGGTGCAGGTCTCCGAGCCCAGGGGCCCTGTAGAGGGCGAGCCCTGCCTCCTCTGCCCGTCTGACTGCTCCGCTTTCGTTGAAGTAGTTGACCCACTTTTGCATGTCGGCGAGGAAGACCCAGACGATCGGGGCCTTGGCGATCATTGGCTGGTCATCGCACAGAAGCGCCAAGCGCTCCTTTTTCTGTTGGTCAACGACTTCGATGATCGAGTAGAGGGCCATATTGCCCGCTGTCGGAGCTCGGAGGGTCGCCTCCTTGAGCACAGACAGGGTCTCTTCGGTGACCGGCCGGTCACTGAAACTGCGGATCGAACGACGAGCTTTGATGATTTCAATGGTCTGGTTCATAGTCCTCTGAGTATAGAGCAAAGCCGTATCTACATCCATAGCCGATATACACGTCATCAAAACTGCGCTATTCTACAGACATGCGTAGCGTTAAAGCGTATCGATATCGGTGGATGATCCTCCTCTCATTGGTACTCTTGATCATATCGGTTGAGAGCCAATGGCTTACCCTTGCCCCGGTGGGCAGGGTGGCCAACCACTTCTATGAGGGGCAGCTGATGCTACGCTACTCAACGCCAGCTGACCTCTTGTCGCTGATGTATCTGCTCGTCTTCGTTGTATTGAGCGTACCTGCTTCCTACCTGTTGCACCGTCTGGGGATCAGGTGGGTGGTATGGATCGCCAGCGCTTCGATTATCTTCGGTTCCCTGACCAAGGCGCTCTACCTCGCCGACTTTCGCTTCGTCCTCTTCGGCCAGTTCTTCCTCGCCATCGGCCAGACGCTCGTTCTCGTCTCGATCACGGAGATCGTCTCTCGCTGGTTTCCCATCCGTGAGCGCGGGATGGCCGTCGGCTTGACCAGCGCCAGCCAGTACCTGAGCCTTGCCTTGGTGATGATCATCTCTCCGCTGTGGGTGGTGAGCAAAAGCAGTGACCCCCTGTGGGGTACAGGGTTTTCAGAGATGATGCGTTTTTGGGGCTTCTTCAGCGCCTCGCTCGCCTTGGCCCCTGCGTTCCTGATCAGGGAGAATCCACCTACACCCTCGTCTTTGCACCAGCAAAGCTCCCCCTCATACCGATCAAGCTTCAAAGCCCTGGGCCTCAGCCACTCTCTGAGGGGGCTCTTGGTGATCTTCTCGATCGCCTGGGGAGTGTTGATGACCCTCTTTATCAGGATTGATCAGATCAGTGCCCTACTGGGCATCGAGGATTCCAACGGTATCCTGGGCATCGCGATGTTCGCCGGTGGGATGGTCGGGGCGACGATCCTTCCGGCCCTCTCTGACCGGTACCGTCGCCGTAAGCTCTTCTTTGTCTTCTGCAACGTCTGCTCGATCCCTGGCTTTGCCCTGCTCTTTCTGGCTACCAGGATCGCTACGACCGCTGTCGGTGAGACCGTCCTCGCCGTCGTCGGCTGCTCGATCATCGGTCTTTCGCTGCTCGCCGCAATTCCCATCGGTAGCCAGTACGCCGCGGAGTTGGGCGCCGGGGTAGGTGAAGAGGTCATCCAAAGCTTGCTGCTGCTCTCAAGCCAGGCAGCGTGTGCCTTCATTTTGGTGATCACGCTGCTGGCTTCAGAACTCTTTGCTCCATATGTGCTCTCAATTCTGGTCTCATTGCTCGCCGCCGCGATGGTCGGCTCGACGTTCCTGAAGGAGAGTTCGATGATCATCACCGAGGACGAGCGCCTCAAAGAGGCGATCGAGGTCGAGATCGTGCACTTGCAGTAGGGCTTCAGGCGCTCGCTGATGGCCTCAAGTCTGCATTCCAGTGGTCGAAGGCGTGGATGGCACCCAGGCTGAGGCGCTGGCGGGCGCTGTGTTCAGCTTCGCGGTGTTTGTCGCTCAGATTCTCGTCGCTACCCGGATAGCCTACGATCAGAAGGACCATCAGCGAGTTTGCCTCGTCTATGCCCAGTACACGCTTGGCCTCATCGGCGTTGAAGCCGGCGATCGGGTGGATAATAAGTCCTTCGCTGACAGCCTGGACCTGCAAGGCCATCGTGGCCATGCCTACCTCAAAGGGAGCGTAGATGCGCTCTCCGAGCTTCATGCTCCAATCGTTGTTCGTCACCACAGCAATGATGGCCGGAGCGCGCTTGGCCCAGTAGTTTCCGGGCGATAGCGTCGCCTTCAGCGCATCAAGGCGCTCAGGATCAGTTGTCGTGACAAAGCGCCACGGTTGGTTGTTCATCCCACTTGGAGCGGTGGAAGCTGCCTCGATGAGGCCGAGCAGCACATCCTTGTCAATGGGGCGGGTGTCGAGGGCTCGTAGGGCCCGTCTCTGTTCTAATGCGTGCAACACAGGTAGGTTCTCCTTGGAATTTGTGTCCAAGATACTACATTATTGTGCTATCGGCTATTGATATTTGACGCCAGCGAGCTCCTTTGCCTCTTTGCCGCTGATCGAGAGGACGGTGAGCTTCAGTCCCACTGCACTGGTGCACGAGCGCACCTTCGCCCGCCGCTCGGCAAGGGGCCGGTCCAGGCTGTACTTGTCGCACAGCGCATCGAAGGCGAGTAGCCACTCATCGCCTTCGACGTACGTCACCGTCCCGGTGACGATGACCGATCGAAAGAGCGAGGTGTAGCGTGCACTGTCGATCTCATCGAGGTCGATGACCGTAAACGACGCACGGCCGTTTGAGGCGATGGCCTCGATCTTGCGCCCCACACCGATGGAGTGGAAGTAGAGATTTCCCTCATAGAGGACGTAGTTCAGTGGCACGCCGTAGGGGTAGCCATCGACGCCGAGCAGAGAGAGGACCCCACTGCTGCCACGGATGAGTACCTCAATGGATCGTTCGATAGTAAGTGCTTGGCGGTATCGTCTCATCATAGGATATAAAAAAACGGGGATGACAGTACTGTCTACCCCGTTTGTATCCCCATTCGACGCTTAGTCGAGGGGAGAAAAGTCAGACTGAGGAGCTCCACAGAGAGGGCAAACCCAATCCTCAGGAAGATCTTCAAAGGCTGTTCCTGCTTTGACCCCGTTGTCAGGATCACCGACTGCCGGGTCATAGATGTACCCGCAAAGATTGCATTCATACTGTTTCATGCGTCTTTCCTCCTAGAAGAGTAGCATATAGGGAAACTAGAGTCGGAGCAAGATACATTATTCATAAAGTTTCAGGATCTTGGAGAGCATCTTTGCAAAGCGACGGCGGAAGTTTTCTGGAGCAAGGATCTCAACCGAGTCTCCGCACTGGATGATCCTCAGGTACAGTTCGATCGAATTCTCCACGTCCATGTTGCAGATTGTGGACCCATCCTCACACTTCTCAAAGAGCGGTGGGCCATGGACGACGCTACGAAAGGCGTTCAGTGCGCTGCGCTCCTTCATCTTCAGGCTCAACGGGATCATGTCGATGGAGTCGTAACGCCCCTCCTCGGTGGGGAATTTGAATGGCTTGAGGTTGTCGGGGATCGTATAGGTCTCGTTGAGGATCGTAGCGCTGGTGATGGTGGTGATATCGATGGTCACGATCTCGGTGGTGTGGCGCAGGCGCCCGGTCACGCTGATGGGTTTACGTCCGCCGCTATCCTCTTCACGAAAGCCGATGAAGTACGGGGCGAGCTCGGTCTCGATCGGGTCAAAGCCCTTCAGGCTCTGGACGACCCGGACGATGCGCCCACTTACCCAGCTGTCGATGAGGACCTCCAATACTGCATTGAACTTCGAGCTCTCCTTCTTCTGCTGCAACTGCAGGTCGATCTGCTCGGCGAGGATGACCAGGTTCTCACTGATCTTCGGTGCATAGGTGCGCATGTTCAGCGCAATCTTGCGCAGTCCACTGGCAAGGTGCGGGTTCTGGAACTCGGCGTTGTCGGCGAGCATCTCGGCGCTGAAGTTGAACGCAAGGCTCTCATAGACTGAGAGGGCGATCGACTCATCCTCAAGGCGGGAGCGGATCTTGATGAGGTTGTTCTCCTCATAGATATCGATGTACTCTTTCAGCTGGTCGACATATCGACTGATGGTCGAGCGGTGTACCCCCAGCCTTCGGGCGATCTCCGCTCGCCTCAGTCCCTCGGGGTGGGAATGCAACAACAGCTCCAGTTGTGCGACTCGTTCACCTTTCATGCATACCCCCATTGTGCATCAAACTGCAACAAAATGTTTGCTTAGTATACCACGGTCTTGGAGTGTTACAAGTATCTTTTCAAGATGATGCAACAAAGAGTCGCTTGTCTGTTGCTGAAGAGGGTGCTAGCATGGAGGCGGAGGGCCTTATGGACGACCGCCTTGTGAAGATGGAAGTGAAGATCGCCTACATGGAGGAGACGATCGCCACGCTCGATAGCGTGGTCAGTGAACTCAGTGGGGAGATCTCCACATTGAAAAATCGCCTCTCAATGATTGAGAAGCGATTTTCCGACTTGATCGAAGAGAATCTGGGTCAGGCAGAGAAGCCCCCCCACTATTAGGATCAGACAAAGAGGTTGATTCTGCTCTCGCTCGCCGCCCCCATGTAGGTAGCAACACCGCCGACCTCAACGCCCTCAAGCAGCTCGCTTGCGCTGATGCCCATGATGTCCATCGACATCTGGCACGCCACCATGCGCACCCCGCTCTTCTTGGCGTCGTTGAACATCGCCTCAAGCTGATCGACCCGCTTCTTGCGCATCCGACTCTTCATCATCTTCGCACCCAAGCCTCCCATGTTCATCGAAGAGAGGCCGAGCTGGCCCATGCCTGTGGGGAGCATCGCGCTGAACATCGTGCCCATGAAGTCCTTCTTCGGGGCCTTCGCCCCTTTCTTGCGTAGCACCGAGAGGCCCCAGAAGGTGAAGAACATCGTCACCTGCTTACCGGTGGCCACCGCTCCGTTGGCCAATACAAATGAGGCCAGAGCCTTGTCCAGGTCGTTTGAGAAGACGATCAGCGTCGCCGCGTTGTCTGTGTCACAGATCGCTGGCTTGGGCGAGGAGCTGTCGCCGACTGCACAGATGGCGCTGCTACCCTTGGTGATCGTCGCCTCGATGATCCCGGCGCTGCTCTTCAGGGCAGTCAGGTCGTTGCCGGTGAGCTTGCACCATGCCTCGACATCGACACCAAAGCCCGGATCGCTGGCGCGTACCGTGATCTGGTCGCCCTCTTCGAGGTTGTCGATCTCCCGCTTCAGGCGGATGATCGGGCCGGGGCACTGAAGACCCACCGCGTCGATGGTCTGGCTCTTGAAGCCGATGGTGCGCTTGCGAGGCGACCCATCCTCATGGAGGTGGCTGGTGACCCCCACCGGCTCCTTGATGACCACGACTCCCCCGTTTTCAAGGATGGCACGTTCACGAACGGCGCTGTCGTAGCTCTTGAAACCACCGCTGAGGTTCTTGACATCAGAGAAGCCGTTCTGCCTGAGAACCCGCTCAGCGAGGTAGCCACGTAGGCCCATGGCACAGTTGATGACGATCGTCCGATCCTTGGGCACTTCGCCCAGGCGCCCTCTCAGCTCGGTGTTGGGGATGTTTACTGCCCCGGCGATGGAGCCGAGGTCAAACTCCTCGCCGCTACGCACATCGAGCATGAAGGCTCCTTCTTGGCGTAGGCGCTCCGCCTCCTCCCATCCGATCGTATCGCTGAGGCCCTCAAGGGTGTTGGTGGCGATGAAACCGACCATGTTCACCGGGTCCTTGGCACTGGAGAAGGGTGGGGCGTACGCCTGTTCGAACTCAGCGAGGTCGTAGACTGTGCCTCCCTTTCCGATGAAGGCACTGATGACATCGATGCGTTTGTCAACGCCATCGAAGCCCACGGCCTGAGCTCCCCAGAGCTTGCCGCTTTCGGGGTGGTAGAGGATCTTCAGCGTCAAGAGCAAGCTGCCGGGGTAGTAGCCGGCGTGGTTGCCGCTGTGGGTCTCTGCACTGCGATAGGGCAGCTTTGCCGCCTTCAGGCCCTTCTCAGTGAGGCCGGTGGCGGCGACGGTCATGTCAAAGATCTTGGCGATCGCCGTTGCGATGGAACCCTTGTAGGGGACCTTGTTGCCATCGATGATCGCATCGGCGCACAGGCGTGCCTGTTTGTTGGCGGGCCCTGCAAGTGGGATGATGCATGGCAGGCCCGTGATCGGGCTGGTGTGAAGGATCGCATCCCCGACAGCACGGATGTTGGGGTCGTTGGTCTGGAAGAACTCATCGACGATGATCGCCCCACCCTTGGAGAGCGTGATGCCGCTCTCCTTGAGGAAGGCGGTGTCCGGCCTTACTCCGATGGAGAGGATGACCAGGTCCGCTTCAATGAGAGAGCCGCTTGATAGTTCAACAGTGACGGTCGTGCCGTGGTCATGGAACGCCTTGACCGCATCCTTGAGGTGGAGGTTCACCCCCTTGGCCCTGAGGTGCTGCTGCACTTCGGCTGCCAACTCATAGTCGATGATGTTCATCACCTGCTCAAGGGCCTCGACGACCGAGATCTCCAGGCCCCGCTCCTTGAGGTTCTCGGCCATCTCAAGGCCGATGAACCCACCGCCGACCACCACTGCACGACGGGTCGTTGGCTTGTCGATATGGCCCTTGATCGCATCGATGTCACTCACTGAGCGCAGGCTCATGATGTTGGGGTGCTCGATGCCGGCGATCGGGGGCTTGATCGGGGCAGCGCCCGGCGAGAGGATGAGGGTGTCGTATCGCTCATCGTACTCGCTGTTGTCCTTCAGGTTCCGTACCCGTACCGTCTTCGCCTCACGATTGACCGCGATGACCTCGCTTTCGGTTCGCGCATCGATCTCAAGCGACTCCTTGAAGCGTTCGGGGGTCTGCACAAAGAGCCGCGAGCGCTCGGCGATGACGCCTCCGGCGTAGTAGGGCAGGCCACAGTTTGCGTAGCTGATATACGGCCCACGCTCGAACATGATGATCGTGGCGTGCTCGTCCCGTCTTCTGAGTCGGGCTGCTGTGCCAGCTCCGCCGGCGACACCGCCGACGATGACGTACTTGGTCTTCTTCATATGATGCTCTCCTCTCTTCCCACTTGGGTGAAGTGCAGCTCCTCGGGAAGAGTGATCTCTGAACAGCTGTACTCTTGGACAAGGCGCGCCCCGCTCTCCGTCAGTGAGACGGTGAGGCTGCGTCGGTCAATGCTACTGAGCGTCCTGGTGACCAAAGCCCGTGTTTCCAGGCTGTCGAGGACCCGAGTCAGGCGCGACGGGGAGAGTTCAAGCTCCCGGGCCAGAGCCCCTGGTTCGGTGATGCCCTTGTTGACTGCACACAACAACAGCGCGTCGTTGAAGGAGAGTCCGGTCTGCTCTTTCAGATTCTCCTCAAAGGCTCGTAGTGAGGTCTGTAGCCTCCTGATAGCACAAAGGTCGATCATTGCACGCTCCATATAATTCTCATAGGCAATAATTGCCAAGAACAACTATAAAGAGTGAGGCTACCCTCGTCAATATGTAGATAAAAAAAGAGCTACATAGCAAAGATTTCGTGTTCGAACAGATGGTAGTTAACCATAATTCAGCAGCATTTGGATGAGCTAATTTGTTCTGAGATACACAATAATATCATCACCACGATAAGAATAAAATTATATACAATAATACTATACAGCTATTGTGTTGACATGATTGGATGGAAATGACTATATTGTATACAGGAAGGGATGTGAAGAAGGAAGTCGATGGAGGTCTCTTGAGAGGGAAGTCGGGACTTCAAACCTACTACAGTTCTTCATCTTAGTGCTACGTCAGTTGAATGAAACTCCTTCTGTATTGCATCGGCTCTGCTACCTGGTATCGCACCAGATGCAACGCACCCCACCGGGCCAGTGATGATTCCCGATCACTGGCCTTCATCATGCACCACAACTCTGGTCCAATGTTCAGATTATTCTGCATGATCCATATATCCCAATACAAACTCTGTTCGATATTCCCACTACATAGTGGACCGTAGTATCTTCACCTGTCATCTGGCTGCACACAGAGCATCGTAGAGGCATTGGGTGAGGCCCTTGATACAGAGACGATCGTCTTCAAAGAAGGAGTCAGTGAGGATGCCAACCAAGCCCCCGTACTCTTCACGCCCCGTGCGGGGGTGACCCGGATCGCCTACAACACCTTCTCCGACAAGAGTGCGGGTTCAATGGGGGCTACGCACTTGGCGATGTGGCCTAGAGAGCGAGCGGGAGGGCAGAGGTCATCGACAACAGGAGCCTGATCCCATTCAATGGTGGGCCGCCCTACTCAACCGTCGCTTCGATGTAGTGCTTGCTTTGGCGCTTGAATTGCTTGAGCTCGCTCTTCTGAGCCTTCTGCCACTCCTTGCGGCTGATGAGGGCGACTTGCTCAACCGGCCTGCCGCCAATGAACTGGATGAGGGCGCTCTCGGTCTCCTCGGTTCCGGTAGCCTGGGGGTAGAGGAAGAAGCCGTGGACGCTCTTCTTCACCTCCAGGTACTTGACCGGGGTGTCGGCGGAGGCGAGCGCATCGGCGTAGAGCAGCCCGTCATCACGTAGCGGGTCATACTCCGCTCCGATGACCAGTGTCTCAGGCAGGCGCGAGTGGTCCTTGCCCAAGAGCGGGGAGAAGAGGGGGTTGAGGATGTCCTTGGGTTCACGCATGTAGGTGTTGACGAAGAAGGCCATCTGCTTGTCGTTGAGCGTAGGCGAGTCCTTGAACCGCTCCCAGCTTTCGGTGCGCATCCGCCCATCGGTGACCGGGTAGAGGAGTACCTGACCTGCGATCGCCGGTCCCTTGCGATCCCGGCTGAGGCGACTGACCACTGCAGCGAGGTTGCCGCCGGCGCTGTCGCCGACAAGGAAGATGCGGTCGGGGTCGGTCTTCCAATAGCGGCAGCCAGCCGCTGCCCAGATCAGGGTATCGTAGCAATCCTCCACAGCGGTGGGGAACTTATGCTTGGGCGCGAGGCGGTAGTCGACCGACAGGACCGCAGCGCCGGTGATATCGGCCAGGTGTGCGCACAAAAAGTTATAGAGGTCCATATTACCCCACACCCAACCGCCGCCATGGAAGTAGATGATCAGGGGGGTGAGGTCGCTGATGGACTTGGTGGCTTGCTTCTCGAAGAGGTAGCCGCTGATCATCCCTCCTTGTACCGGGATGACGAAGGTCTTGGATGTGATGTTCTTGGCACTCTTGCCCAAGAGCTTACGGATGATGAGAATATTGGGAATCGAAATATCGTTGAGCTCCTCGATTCTCGCTGCGCTGAGTCCCTCGGGGTCACTGATCGCAACCCGATTGACCAGCTTGATCAGTCGTTTCATCCTCGGAGACAGATCATAGCCGTCCATATTGTCTCCAATATAGAGCATCAAGGAGTCTGGTGCAAGTCGCTTGTGCTATGGAATTAGTATAGGTATACTCCAAGAATGAGAGATACGGCAACCATTCTGGACCACCGACGGTTCGGCTATGATTTCATCACCGCCCCCTACGTGGGTGAGGGTGAGGATGAATATACCCTGCGCAATCGGCAAGCCGGACGGGATAACAGCGCCTACCGCCCCCTCACCGACGATGAGGTGCGCCTTCTTAAGCAGAACCTCAACTACAGCCCCCGCTGGTCGGATGTGCTGGTCAGTGAACCCTTTGACCCTTCGCTGGTGCGCAATACAGAGTTCTATGGCTTGGTACGCCTGGGTTCGATCAGCGAGATGATCGTAAGCTTCCATGACTTCGCCGTTCCGGTGGGCATTGCCAATAGCCGGATCATCAGCTGTGATATCGGCGATAACTGCGCCATCCTCGATTGCACCTACCTCAGCCACTACATCATCGCCGACCACGTCATCCTCTACCGGATCGGGGAGATGCAGGCGACCAACCACGCCAAGTTCGGCAACGGGACGCTCAAAGAGGGGGAGAGCGAGGAGGTTCGCATCACCATCGACGTGATGAATGAGAACGCCGGGCGTGCGATCCGTCCCTTCGATGGCATGGTATGCGCCGATGCGTTCCTATGGGCGAGCTATCGTGAGGATGAGGCGTTGATGCGGGCCTTCGAGGCGTTCACTGATCGGCGTGTGGACAAGAAGCGCGGCTACTACGGCTTCGTCGGGGCGCAGACGGTCATCAAGAGCTGTGACACCATCAAGGATGTGTGGATCGGAGCGGGTGCGTACATCAAGGGGGCGAACAAGCTCAAGAACCTGACGCTGCGATCGACAGTTGGCGATCCGGTACAGATCGGTGAAGGGGTGGAGCTGGTCAACGGGATCATCGGCGGCGGCAGTCGCATCTTCTACGGAGTGAAGGCGATCCGCTTCATCATCGGCGACAACTCCAACGTCAAGTACGGTGCTCGCCTGATCCACTCCTTCTTGGGGGACAACAGTACCGTCAGCTGCTGTGAGTTGCTCAATAACCTCATCTATGGCGGCCATGAGCAGCACCACAACAACTCCTTCCTCATCGCAGCGCTGATCATGGGCCAGTCGAATATGGCCGCTGGGGCGAACATCGGCAGCAACCACAACAGCCGGGCAAATGACGGCGAGCTCATCGCCGGGCGCGGCTTCTGGCCAGCACTCTCCAGTAGCCTCAAGTATGACAGCCGCTTTGCTAGCTACGTGCTCTTGGACAAGGGTAATTTTCCCCACGAGATGAACATCCCCATCCCCTTTTGCCTGGTGACCACCGATGAGCGACAGGGGCGGCGCATGATCATGCCGGCATACTGGTGGATGTATAACCTCTATGCCCTTGAACGCAACAGTTACAAGTATCGCATCCGTGATAAGCGTAAGCGTATCCGCCAACACATCGAGGTCGAGTACCTCGCCGCCGATACCGCCAACGAGATCCTCAAGGCCCGTACGCTCCTAGAGGAGTGGGTCGGATCAAGCTACCAGCCTGAGAGCACCAGCGCGGTGAAGTTGGGCAAGAAGCTGTTGACCGACTACCCCGAGGTCGTCGCCGATGTAGAGGTTGTAGCCAGGGGATTGGAGAACAGCCCACTGCCGATGAAGGTGCTCAAGGTCTGTCAGGCGTACCGTGCCTATGAGGAGATGCTCATCTACTGGGCCGTTGGGACTATCGCCCGATACACCGTCAAGCAGAATCTGACCGTCAGTGAATTGCAAGAGGACGGCATCCCCCACCTTGGAGAGTGGGTGAACGTCGGCGGGCAGCTGGTGAAGCAGCAGCGCGTCGATCTTCTGGTCGCCTCCATCAAGGAGGGGACGGTCACCGGCTGGGATGAGGTGCATCAATGGTATGAGAGTTGGCACGCCTGCTATGAGGAGGATAGTGCCCACCATGCCCTGGCGATCCTCTCTGCCCTGTTGGGCAGCGACCATCTTGATCAAGGGCAGTGGGATGATCTGGTCAGCCGTTGCCGGGCTATCCGCCTCAAGATCGAGGAGCAGGTCTTCAAAACCAAGGAGAAGGACTATCACAACCACTTCCGCGCCCTCACCTACCGCAGCGCCGAGGAGCAGGAGGCGGTCCTCGGCCGCCTCGATGACAACCCGTTTATCGCCCACTCAAAGGTGGTCACCGAGGCGTTGCTTCAGACCCTTTCACAGGTGCGGTACCGCTGAAGACCGTATAGCCATCGCCAAGGCGCTCGATGAGGGTGAGCAGAACCCAGAGTACCGACAGGGCGGTGACGATGATCTTCAGGCGCACCTCTCCGATGATGCTGACAAAGGCGCTCTGCCACAGAGTCCAGCGTGTGAGGACCCACACCGAGTAGAGGGTGGTCAACGCTTCGATCAGGCTATCGGCGAGAAAGAGACGGCGTGTCCACATCCGCTTTGTCCATAACGGGCGCAAAAGGGCCAGGGAGCACATGACCGAAGCGAACCAGGGCACTAGATAGAGTCGGAGGGAAGGGCCAAAGACCGGCCTGCCAAAGAGTGCGATCGCCTCGGGGAAGATGAGGGCCAATAGCAGGACGGCGATCTGCACCACCGCGCCGATGAGGCGAGAGAGCAGTGATGCGAGGCCGAAGGCAAGGTCATCCTGTCCTAGGAGGCGACGGGCTGTGTGCTCATCCCACCGAGGAGGCGGCAGTGATACGTTCAGTGAAGCGAGCAGAAGAACGAGCGCAGTCACTGCCGTCATCGAAAGGGCACCAGCTACTGCCAAGGCCAAGGCCGTCCGCCAGAGCACGAAGGAGACGGTGATCCGTACCGGACGGAAGAAGGGTAGGATCACAAGCCATGAGATGAGGGTGATGGCGCTTACCATCAGGGCCCAGAAGAAGAGTCGACGGTGCCAATAACGGTCCTGGGCCTTGATCAGAGCTCGCGCGTCGGTCATGAAGGGGAGGGCAGAGCTGTAGGGGTGGCCGAGATCGAGGATGGTCGCCAGATCATCGGCAGATGATGCAAAGCGCTCATGTAGGTGCGAGCGGGCCGCACCGCGCTCACTGAAGCGCAGCCACCCCAGGGTAGCACGGATATACGCGTCTCTCATAAAGAGACTATAGCCCACGTCTCTAGGCTGAAGAAGGGGCAGGCCAGCAGAGAGGCACAAAAAACCGCCCCAGGATGGGACGGATGCATGGAGTCGAAGGGGCTCGAACCCTCCACCTACTGATTGCGAACCAGTCGCTCTACCAGATGAGCTACGACCCCGTTTCACACCGGATAAGCTACCGCTTCGCGCTCTCTATGTCAACTCTCTTGTCTGTTGTCTTCTGCCACGTTTGTGGTAGAGTAGGGTATGATGCGTCAGGAACATGTAGCTGAATTACTCTATTCGCTGCTCAATACGATCGCTGACCCGTTCTTTGTCATCGCAGAGGATGGTACGTACCTGGAGGTCTTCGGCGGCACTGAGCGAACGCTCTACGATGATGGCAAGCCGATGAAGGGCAAGAACATTTATGAATTCATGCCCAAAGAGTTCGCCGACTTCTATATGGATCACGTGCGCGCCACCCTCAAGTCCAACAGCCTCAGCACCTTCGACTACCAACTCGACACCGACCAAGTGGTCCTTCCTGAGCAACAAGGCCCTAGAGGGATGCAGTGGTTTGAGACGCGGATGTATCCGATGAAGGCGCTTTTTATGGGCCACCGTGCAGTGACGGCGATGATCATCAACATCACCGAGCGCAGGGAGTTGCACCGCCGTCTTCAGGAGCTCAGCTACGAAGACCCGCTGACCGGCCTCTATAACCGCCGCTACTTTTTGGAGCGGGTGCGCCTCCATCTGCAGGAGGCAGGTTCAGCCCACATCATGATCTGCGATATCGACGACTTCAAGTATATCAACGACCATTGGGGCCATCTGGCCGGCGATGCGGTGCTCGCCGAATTCGGCAGGCTTGTCACATCCCACGTCAAGAGCGAGCAGACCGTCAGCCGCATCGGAGGCGATGAGTTTCTCATCGCCCTGACCGGCTACAGTGACGATGGTGCGATCGAGCTGGCACAGACGCTCCGTAAACAAGTTGAAGGACACCCCTTTGCGTACCAGCACTACACCTTCAATGTCCGCATCTCCATCGGTATCGCCGCCTTGGGCAGCGAGGACTGGGCAAAGAGCGAGCTCATCGAAGATGCTGACCGCGCGCTCTATGAGGCAAAGGCCTCAGGCAAGAACCAGGTCAGGTTCTTCGGGAGAGGATGATGAGCAATATCCTCTACAATATTTCCATGCTGCTGGCCTTGTCGGTATTTTTCACGACCTACCCATTCAAGGACCTGAGGCGGCTGACCAGCCACCATTTGCTCGTCGGCGTCATCATCGGAGTCGTCGGCATCTTGGTGATGCTCAACCCACTGCGATTTGCAGACGGAATCTTCTTCGACTCCCGTACCATCCTGCTGGTCGTCTCCGGCATGGTCTTCGGTACCATGCCGACGCTCATCGGAGCGGCGATTCTCCTCATCTATCGCCTTGCCATCGGGGGGCCCGGCCTCTACACCGGCATCTTTACCATCATCATGAGCGCCTCTATCGGCATCGTCTGGCACCGGTTTCGCTTTGAGGCGACCTTGGGCAAGAAGAGCCTCAACAGCATCGAACTCTTCCTTGTAGGACTGGTCACCCACATCGGTATGTTCCTCGCCCTCTGGCTACTACCCTCCAGTAGCCGAGGTATCGTGGTACGGACGATGGCGACCCCTATTTTTGCCATCTACCCACTGGGAACCTACCTGTTGGCACTGCTGCTCTTCAGCCAGGCTCGCCGGGTCGCCGACCAGATTGAGACCAAGAAGAGTGAACGGCTCTTCAAGACGATGTTCGAAGAGGCTCCCATCGGCATGTCCCTCACCGACATGGAGAGCGGCAAGATCATGAACATCAACCAAAGCTATCTCGACCTGCTCGGCTATGAGCGCCATGAGATGGAAGGGCGCATGTGGGAGGAGTTCACCCACCCAGGGGACAAGATCGCCAGCGATGAGGCGACAGAAGCAATGCACTCCGATGAGGCGAAGGTGCTGAACCTGGACAAGCGCCTGATCAGAAAAGATGGTAGCGTGGTGTGGCTCAACCTCTCGCTTTCAACCTTTGTGACAACCGACATGGACCACCTGGAGAGCCTGGGCATGGCCTTGGATGTCACCGAACGCAAGAATCAAGAGCAGCGGATCCTGTGGGCGAGCGACCACGATGCGCTGACCAGTCTTTACAATCGCGTTCACTTCGAGAACTACGTGCAGAGCCTTGAACGTCGGCATTCGAGCCCCCTGATCGTCGCCTTCATCGACGTCAACGGTTTGAAGATCCTCAATGAGGCGTTCGGCCGTGATGAGGGCAATCACCTCTTGAAGCGGATCGCCGAGATTTTGGAGAGCCACCTGCCCGAAGGTGACTACCTCAGCCGCGTCGGCGGCGATGAGTTCGCCCTCTTCTTCTTTGACAAGGGCATCGAGGAGGTCGAGGCTCGCCTAGCCAGTGCCAGCGATGCCATCGCCAGGCTCGATATCATGGGCTCGGTCGCCCCCTCGATCAGCTGGGGAGCGAGTGTCGTCGACTGGCAGGAGCGCAGTCTCAACGATGCCATCAAGGAGGCGGAGATGAACCTTGCCAGCCGCAAGGTCATCGATAGCCCCAACATGCGTGGCAAGGCGGTCTACGCCATCATCAACACCCTCTATGAGAAGAACCGGCGTGAGGAGCTGCACTCACGGCGGGTCTCGGAGCTCAGTGAAAAGCTTGCCCGGGCCTATGGGATGGGGGAGAAGGCGGCCAGCGAGCTGCGCTTGGTCGGCTTGTTGCACGACATCGGCAAGATCGCCATCGACGAAGCGATCCTCAACAAGGATGAGGAGTTGGACAGCGATCAGTGGCGGCAGATGAAGCGCCACTGTGAGATCGGCTACCGCTTGCTCAGTTCGGTGGAGGAGATGGCCAGCTTCGCCTTGCCCATCCTCTGCCACCATGAGCGCTACGATGGAAGCGGCTACCCCAAGGCCCTCGCCGGTGAAGAGATCCCCCTTGCTTCACGGATCATCTCCATCGCTGACGCCTTCGATGCGATGACGGCCCCCAGGCCGTATCGCACCCCCCTCTCCACTGAGGAGGCGGCGCGGGAGATCAAGGAGTGCTCAAGCGCCCAGTTCGACCCCCACCTAGCCCGCACCTTCGTCGAGCAAGTCATCGGCCTCGATTGGCAAACGCTCTAGGGCTGTCATTGACAGCTCACAGACCGCATCCTACGATGAAGGCGGGAGGCAACTATGGGCGTAATTACCATTAGCCGACAGATCGGCAGCGGCGGCACCTACATCGCCGAATCGGTAGCCGCGACACTGGGCCTCGTCCTCATCGACAAGGAGGATATTGAGGCCATCATGGGCGAGTACGGGTTTTCGGCCTTCAGTGCGGTGTATGACTCAGCTCCTGGCTTCTGGGGTCGATATGATGAACATCGCAGCCTGACCATCACGTTCCTTCGCTCAGCGCTTCAGGCATTCGCCAAAGTCGGAGACATCGTGTTGCTCGGACGCGGCGGCTTTGGCCTACTGCAGGGGTATACCGACGCCCTCAACGTCCGCCTGAAGGCGCCGCTTGAGGCTCGGGTGCTGCGCAAGCAAGCCGAGTATGGCCAAAGTGACCGCCAGTGCAAGCAGATCCTCATCCGCAACGAGGAGATCCGCACGATGTTCGTCAAGAACGACCTGGCAGTGGACCACAATGATGCGCGGCTCTTCGACCTGGTCATCGACACCTCAATCCTTGAAGGCGATTGCATCGTCTCGATCATCTGTGACGCCTATGGCCATCTGATGGCCCATCCGCGCATCGATGCGACGCACCTACGTTCCGACCTTGAGGTGGATGAGATTCTCCTCTCGTTGGTCAGAAGGCATATCGAGGCGAAAAGAGGGTAGCCATAATCGACCATCTCAGCGCATGAGAGAGTGCGGTGATTCAATATATATGCAGACTTTGTGAAATTATATGCATATATACTCGACAAAGAATCAAAATTCTGTATAATTATACTA
>LVBE01000048.1 GCA_001603105.1 Spirochaetales bacterium Spiro_03 | reverse complement strand
CTTATACACAATCAAAATTTTGTCATATTCATACGTCATAGAAGAAGAGATGCTTATCGGCAATATTCAAGTTAATCACCAACATACTTTGATTTCTTGCCTATAGAAGGTGGTATGTATATGGGAAAGAGTAACACAGCGTATATCCCAGTCTCGGTGGCAGCACAACAATAAAATATTTCTGAGCGAAGTGTCCGTCATTACTGTGCCCAACGACGCATTGAAGGGGCGTCGAGGGCAGCGGGCTTACTGAGGAGCAGGTCTGAGATATCTTTGACACCAATACCATCGAAAATTCCTCATTTCCCATCGACCTGGTGATCGAGCAGGCACATCGCCAGCTCAGTGAATCGCTCATTCTGCTGCTTCACCAAACCCTACTACAAGACCAGAGGATGTCAAGGATGCGATGGCGGCACTGCTCGATGAGTACAATAGCCGAACGGTACAAGATCTTGACGATCTTCTCGAGTTCCACCACCGGTTCGAGGTCATCCACCCCTTTCAGGATGGTAATGGACTCATAGGTCGACTCATCCTCTTCAAGGAGTGCCTAAAGCATCGCATCGTCCCGTTCATCATCACCGAGGAGTTGAAGCGCTTCTACTATCGTGGGCTTGCCACATGGAAAGCCGAGCGCGGTTATCTTCGTGACACCGCACTGCGGGTAAGGAGAGGTTGGAGTACTTTCGGATTCCTCACTGACTGCCAAACGCCTGCCACACCCCTGTTGAGGGAATTGGGGCAATGACTGTGATCCGCTCCTTCTTCACTGGATGGATGAAAGAGAGGCTGCGAGCATGAAGACAGATGCCACCATCGGGGTTCGAACGCCGCGAGCCGTATTTAAGATCCCCCTTGATGGAGAGACCGATCGCTTCCAGCTGTGCCCTGATTTGGTGGTGGCGCCCCGTCTGCAGGATGACCTCTAGCAGGTAGTGGGTATTTGAAGCGGCGATCAATTCATAGCTGAGACGGGCGAGCTTGGCTCCACTGCGGCTCTTGGGTACCGCCCGACTCTTGTTGGTCTTCGGATCTTTGATGAGATAGTGCTCAAGCTCCCCCTTCTCATGTGGAGGGACTGTATCAACCACCGCCCAGTAGGTCTTCTCTACCGCATCGGTCCGAAAGAGCTCGTTCAGCCTCCCAAGCGCCTTCTCGGTCTTGGCATAGACGATCGCCCCACTGGTGGGCCGGTCGAGGCGATGGACAACCCCAAGGTACACATTGCCTGGCTTCTTGTATGTTTGTTTCAAGTACCCCTTGATCGTATCGATGAGGGTGTCATCGCCACTCTGATCGCCTTGGGAGAGCTCACCGACACATTTGTTGACGATGATGAGGTGATTGTCCTCGTAGAGGATCCGGTCCTTGATATCCATCACATTTGCTCCTCATCAAAGAGCGTAGGCTGCTCATTGTCTGAACGCACTACCTCCTTCACCGCCCTCAGGCGCAGCGAGGCGACCTCCTTGACGGCGATCCTGACCCCACCGGCACGTACCCCCTTGACCAGGTAGTCGGAGAAGTAGACCTTCTCCTCCAGAATCCTCAGGCCAGGCTTGGGTTTGTAGGAGATGGCTAGCTCAGCATTCTCGAAGGTGGAGAGCTTGACCAGCTTGAAGTTACCCTCAGGCAAGAGAGGGTACGCCTTCTTCAGCTGCCAGCTGAGGATCTGGCAGCGCTTGAGGAAGAGGTACTTGTATGTCTTCTCCTGGTAGATGACAGTGAAGGTGATATCCTTGAGCAGCTCTTTATCTGCAAAGCCGCAGTAGAGCATCCCCTTGCCGACAAACTCCTTCTCAGGAGCATCGATGACCTGGTAGGTTCCATCCTTACGGATGACCAGGAGGCGATCGAACTGGCTCGCTTCAACCTGGAGCACCCCGCTCTTCACCCCATAGCCCAAATAGCCATTTGATGAGTCATAGCGCACCGCAAGGTTACGCTCAGCCACCTCCTTGACGTCGACGAGCTCGAACGTCTTGATCGTGGACTTGCGTCGATGCTCCTTGGTCTTGAGCATCGACTTCAGCTCATCGACATAGGAGAGGGCGTAGCCGATCAAATCTGCCAACTTTGCATCGACCGCCATGATGGCAGCATTGATCTCTTCGATCTCCTCCTTGTTCTTCTCGATATCGAAGAGGCTGATGCGCCTGATCGGGATCTTGAGCAGCCGCTCGACATCTTCGTCGTCGACTGCTCTGACCAAGAGCTCAGCAAAGGGCTTGAGCCCACTGTACACCGCCTTGATGACATCCTCGGCGCTCTTCTTCGTCTCGATGCGCTTGTAGATCCGCTCCTCGATGAAGATGCGCTCCAGCGTCCGTGCATGTAGCTTGTCCATCAGGTGGCCTCGCTCGAGGATCAGCTCAGCCTTCAGGACATCGACGAGGTGGGTCGCGTGCCAACTGAGGATCTCACTGACGCCCATGACGGTGGGCATGTTCTCCTTGATGACCAGCGGCTCAAGACTCAGCTTGGTCTCACAGCGTGTATAGGCATAGAGAGCATCGACGATCTCCTGGGCGTAGGTATTGCGTGCCAAGTTGATCTCGATATTCACGCTCTCGGCGGTGTAGTCGTTGATCGAGCTGATCTTCAGCCGCCCCTTCTTGGCCGCATCCTCGATGGAGTGGATCATCATCTCGCTGGTGACGTCAAACGGCAGCTCCTCGATGATGATCCGCTTGGGGTCACTGGTGTTGAGCTTCGCCCTGACCGAGACTGAGCCGCGCCCATCATTGTAGTCCTCCACATCGATGATTCCACCGCCGGGAAAGTCAGGATACAGGGTGAATGTCTCTCCCTTCAGCGCAGCCTGCATCGCATCGAGGACCTCGATGGCGTTGTGTGGCAGGATGTCGGTCCTCATTCCTACGGCGATACCGCTGACTCCCTGGATCAGGACGACGGGAATCTTGGCCGGAAAGGCGACCGGCTCCTTGTTGCGCCCATCGTATGAGTCAATGTACTCGGTCAGCTCAGGGTTGTAGAGGACCTTCTTGGCAAAGGGCAGGAGGCGGCACTCGATATACCGGGCCGCCGCGGCGCTATCGCCGGTGAGGGAGTTTCCGAAGTTACCCTGTCGTTCGATGAACAGGTCGAAGTTGGCAAGGTTGACCAACGCCTCATAGATTGACGCATCGCCGTGGGGGTGGTAGCGCATCGACCACCCCACGACATTGGCGACCTTGTGGAACTTGCCGTCGTCCATCTCAAAGAGGGTGTGGATGATGCGCCGCTGCACTGGTTTGAATCCATCAACTAGGTCGGGAATGGCCCGCTCCTTGATGACATAGCTAGCGTACTCAAGGAAGTTGTCCTTGAAAATCGATTGTGCTTCTCCCATCAGACCAAGTTCTCCATGATGAATTGACGCCGTTCAGGGGTGTTGTTGCCCATGTAGAAGGTCAGGGTCTTGTGCATCTCACTCATCCCATTGACGGTCACCGGGATCAGGCGCATATCCTCGCCGATGAACTGACCGAACTCCTTGGGATCGATCTCCCCCAGGCCCTTGAAGCGAGTGATCTCCGCCCCCTTGATCTGGGCCACTGCGCTGTCGCGCTGCTCCTCGGTGTAGCAATAGACGGTCTCTTTACGGTTTCGCACCCGAAAGAGCGGCGTCTCAAGGATGTAGAGACGACGGGCGAGGACCAGGTCCTCAAAGTAGGTCAGAAAGTACGTCATCAGGAGGTTGCGGATATGGAAGCCGTCGGTATCGGCATCGGTGGCGATGATGACCTTGCCATACCGTAGCCCTCCCACCCCACCTTCGATGCCGAGGGCGACCATCATATTGTAGAGCTCGGCGTTCTTGTAGATCTCGGTCTTCTTCTTGCCGTGGACATTGAGGATCTTGCCTCTGAGGCTGAAGACCGCCTGAGTCATCACATCCCGGGTCTTGGTGATGGTACCGCTGGCGCTATCGCCCTCAGTGAGGAAGATCATCGACTCCTCTCCCTTCTGTCGGGCCGCCCCACCTTGGTTGAGGTGGTACTTGCAATCCTTGAGCTTGGGAATGTTGATGGAGACCTTGCGAGCCGCCTCGCGTGCACCCTTGCGCACTTCGTTGAGCTCTTTGCGCAGCGCCTCGTTGCTGATGATCTTCTGATTGAGCTTCTGGGCCGCTTCGCTGTTCTTGAGCAAAAAGTCGACGATGGCATCCTTGACCTCGCTGACGATGGCGGTGCGGATCTCAGTATTGGAGAGCTTGTTCTTCGTCTGCGACTCAAAGACAGGTTCCTTGACCTTCACCGCGATCGCCCCGACGATCCCTTCACGCACATCCTGCGGCGCCCAGCTCTTCTTGAAGTGCTCGTTGATGCCTTTGAGAATCCCCTCCTTGAAGGCGCTGAGGTGCGTCCCCCCATCAGAGGTATGCTGGCCGTTGACGTAGGAGAAGTAGTTTTCCCCGTAGGAGCCGACGACGTGGGTCAAGGAGAATTCGAGGGTCGCACTCTTGTGGTGCATGATGGTATAGAGCTCTTCGCCATCAACTTCGCGGTTGATCAAATCCAAGAGGCCCCGGGTGGACTTGAACAATCGGCCATTGTACTCCAAGGCCAGGCCCAGGTTCAGGTACGCGTAGCTGAAGAGGCGGCTGATGATGAACTCTTCGTTGTAGCGATACTCGCCAAAGCGCTCGACATCGGGGACGAAGATTACTTCAGTGCCGTCTTTTTCGCTGCTCTTGCCCGAATCCTCCTTGATGAGGATTCCCTGGCGGAAGGTCGCGCTGAAGTACCGCCCGTCACGGTAGCTGGTGACCCTGAAGTGGCTGGAGAGGGCGTTCACCGCCTTGGTGCCCACCCCGTTGAGGCCGACGGAGAATTGGAAGACATCGTCATTGTACTTGGCCCCGGTGTTGATCACCGACACGCAGTCGACCACCTTGCCCAGCGGAATACCCCGGCCCCAGTCACGGACCCGAATCTCCCCTTCGGTGCGATAGATGGTGATCTTGTTGCCATAGCCCATGATGAACTCATCGATGGCATTGTCAATAACCTCTTTGAGCAGGATGTAGATGCCATCGTCGATATGGGTGCCGTTTCCCAGCCTCCCGATATACATGCCCGGCCGCCTGCGGATATGATCCAGCGCACTGAGCGTTTGTACCTTCGACTCATCATAGACTTGCTTGACGACTGCTCCCATCAATACCCCCCATTGGTACCATCCTACCTATACAACTTGTTCACTGGTAGTTTGTTACAGATATCGTATCCAAAGGCCTGCGAACAAACGGCCCAACTAACCCTATCACCTGTATAGTGTAGCGGAAGTTTGTCCCTCTTACAATCGCTTTGGCATTCGACTATCCGGCCCATCATTGCCAGATATCCTCGAGCCTTGCACACAATAGCACACCAAATCTATCATCTTCCTCCAATAGTTGCAGGCCCTGCCCTCCCATTGTATCCTGAGCCCACCATTGATGGAGAAAAGCGAGGCCAGGGATGATCGAAAAGCGAGCCAACCACTACATTCACAAGAAGAAAGAGGGCCTTGCGCCAGGAAGCCTGGTCTATGCCAGCGCCTCAGAGGCCCAGCCGACGCGTATCACCACCCACCTCTACAAACGTGGCTCGTATCGAGTCGAAGACGGACTGGCCGATAGAGAGGAGGGCGAGACGCAGTACATCGAAATCACCGGCCTGCAGGACCTTGAGCAGATCGTCGATGTCGCCAAGCGCTTCTCCATCTCAAATCTGAGCCTTGAGGATGCCTTCTCCACCAACCAGCGCCTCAAGCTCGATGAGTACGACTCCTACCTATCGGTGACGCTCAGGATCCCTGACCAGGCAGAGACACAGATCACCCTCTTTTTGGGAACGGGATGGCTGCTCTCCATCGCAGAGGCCAAGAGCCCGATCTTCGACCCACTCTTCGCCCAGCTGAAAAATCCCACCTCGAAGCTGCAGGGAGGCAGTGTCGGCATGCTGCTGCATGTCTTCATCGATACAGTCGTCGACCAGTATCTGCTCAAGGCCGATGAGCTTGAACTTGCCACCGAGAGCCTTGAGGAGGTGGTCATCACCCACGCAGAACAGACGAGCGCGAGCGCCATCCACCACCACAAAGGCAAGATCCTTCGCCTCAGGAGGATGACAGCCCCACTGCGCGAGATCCTCGCAACCCTGATCAGAAGCCAGAGCGAGCTCTTGGACCACAACACCATCTTCCTGTTACGTGACGTACAAGACCACGCCCTCTGGCTCGCCGAGGAGTGTGAGATGCTGCGTGAGACGATCAGCAGCATCATGGAAGTCTACCTCTCCAGCCTCGACATGAAGATGAACTCCATCATGAAGGTGCTGACCATCATCAGCACGATCTTCATCCCGCTGACCTTCCTCACCGGCCTCTACGGCATGAACTTCATCCACATCCCCTTCAGCTCACTGTGGTGGGGCTTCTATGCAATCCTCGCCGGCTGTATTATAGTCGTCCTCATCATGGCCCTCTACTTCAGGAAAAAACAATGGTGGTAACCGCTTCTCTCAATTCTGTCGATCTCTCTGTTCTGACCCCTGTCTTCAACGCCGCCTTCGGTGACTACGACCTTCCGCTGAACATGAGCGAGGAGGCGCTGTTATCCCACCTGATGGCCATCGACTACAGCAAGGCCGATTCAGTCGGCCTCTTCGATGAGGGAGATCTGGTCGGCTTTCTCCTCATCGGGCGACGAGGCAGCCAGGCGTGGGATGGGGGGACAGCCATCATCCCCTCCTACCGGGGCCGTGGCTTGGCACACCTGCTCATCGAAGCTGCGATCGAGGGCCTCTCCGACAGTGGCTGCACCACATTCACCCTAGAGGTATTGGACACCAACGTGCGGGCCAAGAACCTCTATCTCGCCCACGGCTTTGTCCAGGAGCGTACCCTCAACTGCTACCAAAGCCTACGCGCCTTGCTGCCCGCTCCAACGGCGGCGATCAGGCAAGGGGAACCTCTCTTCTCGTTGACAGCAGAGCCTCTCTTTCGCCCCTCATGGCAGAACGCGCCGCAGTCAATCGCCAAGGGCGGCTACCTTTGCAGCACGCTTGTGCTGGATGGCAGGCCCATCGCAGAGGCGGCCTTCCATATCGCTCGTGGTTCGATAGCCCAGATCATGCTCGCCGATGGATACCGCACCGTTGCCATGATGAAAGAGGCTATCGTTGCCTGCGCCGGGGCGATGGAGGCCGACCTGGTACGCGCCATCAATATCGACAGCTGCGATACACTGACCATCGCCGCCTTCGAAGCGTTGGGCTTTGAGCGCTTCACAACCCAAACTGAGATGCTACGCCGCCTATGAGCCAGTACACTGTCGCGGTGATGCGCCCGGAGCAGGCTAAGGAAGTGCACGCCCTCATGGAGGCCTCCTTCGACAAGAGCCTGGCGTCGATCTTCTTTCTATACAGCGATACCACCCTCGTCGTCATGAGCGAAGGCGTGGTAGTGGCCGGACTGAACCTCGATGTCTTTCGCGTCAACGAATCAGTGAAGATGGGGTATATCGGCTGGCTGTACACCCACCAAGACCACCGTGGGCGGGGCCTCGCCCCCCTGTTGCTTGAGCGTGCGATCCCCTTTCTCTCTTCGCTCGGCTGCACCGATGTGGCAGCGTGCGTCGAAGGGGACAATCCTGCCTCCTTCAAGCAACTTAATCGATCAGGCTTTGCCCCGCTCTCGCTCACCGCTCAGCTTCGGCGCTTTGGCTGTGGCACGATCACCGTCTGGGCACACGCTTCCCGCTTCTTCGACATGGGCTACTTCCTCTGGCATAGAAGGCTTGACGGCTTTCCCACACGCCCCTACCGCCGCGGGCTCTATCCGCTGTTGGCCACCATCGCCTCCAATGTCCTGTTGACCATTCCCCTGATCCTCGGGTGGAACATCCCATCGCTTTTGGGTTTTCGCCTTACCACCTCAGGCCCGCTTCTTCCCATCGCTGTCGCGCTGACGCTGACAGTCAGAGCAGCCGCGATGAGCATCGTCGCCCGACTGAGGGGGGTGGGTATCACCTACCAGAGCTGGGACACTGCCTACCTCACCGCCGTCGGCCTTCCTCTTCTGGCCGGCCTTCCCTTCCCATCTGCCGGTAACGTCTATATCGCAGGCTCTGATTGGTCGATTACGGAGCACAGCGGCACGTTGACGCTGATGGCCCTCGCCTCCAACGGCGCCCTCGCCCTGCTGTGCCTCATCATCCCCAACGCCTACACCCTGATCCTCCTATTCTTGGATACCCTCTGCACCTTCTACCCCTTCACCGGCTTCAACGCTTCACGTATCCGCCGAGGGTCTGCGATGAGCCGATTGCTCTCAGTGGCATTATTGCTTGCTTGCCTTGGCAGGGTGTTGCTATACTGAGGCTGTTATGGAAGACCCCCTGTCGTGTAAGAGACCTGTTTTGCTGAGGCTAGTATGAGCACACACCTGGTGGCCATCCTCATCCTCCTCTTGCTCTCCTCTCTCTTCAGCGCAACCGAGACCGCATACACCTCACTCTCCTTCCTCCAGCTCAAGGCCCTGGAGTCGAAGAAGGGAAAAAGCAGCCGCCTTGCCTACACCCTCTCCCAGAACCGTGACCACCTACTGACCACCGTCCTGGTGGGCAATAACATCGTCAACCTCAGTGCCAGTGCCCTGGTGACCACCGTCGCCATTAAGTACTGTGGTAGCCGCGCCGTCGGATGGGCCACCGGAGCTTTGACACTGGCGATCCTCGTCTTCGGGGAGATCACCCCAAAGCAGTTGGCTATGGCCCATAGCATGAAGATCGCCATCTTCATGGCGTGGCCGATCAAGGTCGTCTCCATCATCCTCTTTCCGGTTGTATGGCTACTGCGCGTCGTCTCATCGCTGGTCACCCGCCTCTTTAGCTCCCACACCGAGCCGGAGGTAACCCATGAGGGGATGCGCCTGATGGTCGATGTCGCCGAGGATGCCGGGCTGGTGGACCACTACGAAAGTGACTTGATCGAGCGGGCCATCCACTTCTCCAAGACCCAGGTGCGGACCATCATGACCCACCGCACCGCGGTCTTTCGCCTCAGCGATGAGTTGACCCTCGCTCAGACATACGAGGCGATCGTCCACTCCGGCTACAGCCGGATCCCGGTCTACCATGAACATGAGGAGAACATCACCGGGGTTCTGCTCATGCGTGATGTACTGCGGGCCCAGCTGAAGGGAAAGATGGATCGCCCCCTCTCGACCCTGGTCCGCCGCCCGCTCTTCATCCCCGAACAGATGTACCTCGATGACCTCTTCTACCGCTTCAAGAAGGAGAGGCTGCAGCAGGCGATTGTCTTGGATGAGTACGGTGGCTTCTCAGGGGTCGTGACGATGGAAGACGTGGCCGAGCAGCTCTTCGGCGAGCTTTTTGACGAGCACGAAGCGCGCCACCCCGACCGGATCGTCGAACGCGAGGATGAGCCGGGAGTCTTCCTGGTCATGGCCGACACCCCGCTGCAGCAACTGGTCGATGACCTGGACCTCGACGCAGGTGTCCACAAGAACTCAACGGTCGCCGCCTACCTGCTTGAGCAAAGCGGCGCCATCCCCGAGGAAGGGGATGTGGTTAGTGCTGGCCTTGGCACCTTCCGGATCTTGTCGATGAGCGGCAACCGGGTAGAGACTGTGGAATTTTCCCCACACCCCGCTGATGGACAGTGAGTGGTGAGCGTTGACTCTGTCAGGGGTCGACGCTATGATTGCTCCCATGAGCAAATACCCCTTCAATGAGATCGAGAAGAAGTGGCAGGCGTACTGGGAAGAGAGCCAAAGCTTTGCCGTCACTGAAGATGAGAGCATCCCCCAAGAGAAGCGGATCTACGTGCTGGACATGTTCCCCTACCCATCGGGCAGTGGCCTCCATGTCGGCCATCCGGAGGGGTACACCGCCACCGACATCTACTGCCGATACCTGAGGATGAACGGCTACAACGTCCTTCATCCCATGGGGTTTGACTCCTTTGGCCTTCCTGCGGAGAACTACGCCATCCAGACAGGGACCCACCCGAAGATTACCACCGAACGCAACATCGAGAACTTCCGCCGCCAGATCAAGAGCCTGGGCTTCTCCTACGATTGGAGCCGTGAGGTCTCGACCCATGAGAGCAGCTACTACCGCTGGACACAGTGGATCTTCATCCAGCTCTTCAACAAGGGCCTGGCCTACGAGTCCAACACCCCCATCAACTGGTGTGATACCTGCAAGACTGGCCTGGCCAACGAGGAGGTCAAGGAGGGGCGGTGTGAGCGATGTGGCACTCTAGTGGTGCGGCGCAACATCCGCCAGTGGGTGCTCAAGATCACCGAATACGCCGACCGGCTTTTGGAGGACCTCGACTCTCTTGCCTGGCCCGAGTCCGTCAAGCTCATGCAGAAGAACTGGATCGGTCGCAGCGAAGGGGCGTCGGTGCTCTTCCGTATCGACGGGATGGAGGAGAGCCTTGAAGTCTTCACCACCCGAGCCGACACCCTCTTTGGGGCCACATACATGGTCATCTCCCCCGAACACCCGCTCGTCTCTGCCCTCACTACCGCCGACAACCGTGGTGCAGTTGAGGCGTACCTCGATGAGGTCGCCCACAAGAGCGACCTGGAGCGGACCGACCTCGCCAAGGAGAAGACCGGTGTCTTCAGCGGCAGCTGGGCCATCAACCCGGTCAATGGAGAGAAAATCCCCATCTGGATCGCCGACTACGTCCTGATAAGCTACGGCAGCGGCGCCATCATGGCGGTCCCGGCCCACGACGAGCGTGACTGGGAGTTTGCCAAGAAGTTCGGCCTACCGATCGTTGAGGTCCTCAAGAGCGAGGTCAGTGTCCAAGAGGCCGCCTGGGTCGAGGACGGGGTGCACGTCAACAGTGGGTTCCTCGACGGGCTCAACAAGGATGATGCGATCGAGGCGATGATCGCATGGCTTGAGAGCCGCGGCCTCGGGCGGCGCGCCGTCAACTACAAACTGCGAGACTGGATCTTCAGCCGTCAGCGCTACTGGGGAGAGCCGATTCCCTTGGTCCACTGCCCCTCCTGCGGCACCGTCCCGGTACCGGAGAGCGAGCTGCCACTGCTGCTGCCTGAGGTGCAGAGCTATGAGCCCAGCGGCACCGGGGAGAGCCCGCTTGCCACGATCGACAGCTGGGTCAATACTACCTGTCCGGTCTGCTCAGGGCCTGCCAAGCGCGAGACCAACACGATGCCGCAGTGGGCCGGGTCGTGCTGGTACTACCTGCGCTACCTCGATCCCCACAACAATACTGAGTTCGTCTCGAGCCAGAAGGAGCGGTACTGGATGCCCGTCGACCTCTATGTCGGAGGGGCAGAGCACGCAGTCCTGCACCTCCTCTACGCCCGATTCTGGCACAAGGTGCTCTACGATCTGGGCAAGGTCTCCACCAGTGAACCCTTCACACGCCTGATCAACCAGGGGATGATCACCTCCTACGCCTTCCAGAGGAAGGACAAGAGCTTGGTGCCCACTGACATGGTCGATGAACTTGAGGATGGCCGCTTTATCGAGCGACAGAGCGGCGAGGCTCTGGAGCGGGTGATCGCAAAGATGAGCAAGAGCCTGAAGAACGTCATCAATCCCGACCAAATCATCGCCGAGTACGGCGCCGACTCAATGCGGATGTATGAGATGTTCATGGGCCCACTTGAGGTCTCCAAGCCATGGTCGACTGCAGGCCTGGTCGGTGTCTACCGCTTCCTCGACCGGATCTGGCGCCTGTACACCGAGCGCACGATCGTCGATGAAGAGCCTTCGCAAGCGCTCCTGAAGAGCCTGCACAAGACCATCAAGAAGGTCAGCGAAGATACGAAGAGCCTCAACTTCAACACCGCCATCGCCCAGATGATGATTATGGTCAACGAGCTATACAAGGAAGAGAGCCTCAACCGCCGCATTGGCGAGACCTTCATCCTCTTGCTCGCCCCCTACGTGCCGCACCTGTCCGAAGAGCTGTGGCAGCGCCTCGGCCACACCAAATCCTTGATCAATGCCCCCTGGCCTCTGTGGGATGAGCGTTTGACGGTGGACAACACAGTCACCATCGTCTTCCAGGTCAACGGCAAGGTCCGATCGAAGGCTGAGGTTGCGATGGGCTTAGCCGATGAGCAGGCACTGGCGATGGCCAAGGCCGATGAGAAGGTAGCGAAGTGGCTTGAAGGCAAGAGCGTGGTACGCGAGATCGTCGTAGCCGACAAGCTGGTCAATATCGTCGTCCGATAGCTCAGCTCTAGTACATTACCGTCACATGGACAGTGATGGTGGAGCTGTAAGCCGATGGGCCGCGTCCGAGCGGGGCAGTGAGCCGTGCCCAGATGCACGGTAGGATAATCGACTCGGGCGCGGCGCTATAGATGCGCGATCGTGCACTCGGTCCGTCCTCATAGACTAAGTCGTAGCCAACCATGCGCGCGCCGTCAAAGAGCGGGGTGTGGGTCAGGCGCACCTCGCATAAACCCGGGCCCTTCACAAAGAGACTGAGGCGACAGACTGCGACTCTCATGCTCAATGGATCGAGGGGTACATCCGTGATTGTTACGTCAATACCCTCTGCCACGTCAGCATACTGCAAGACGATGGCACCGAATGCCGGATACAGCACACAGACCAGCATACAGACCAAAAACACTGCCCCCTGTATCCACTTGGGGAGGCGCTTGGGCTTGGTGGTATGCTGCCTAGTCCGTATTGCCATATGTTAAAACACGATACCCTCGGTCGCGGGGCCCGTCAAGATTCGATGATCTTCGCCAACCCACCCTTGGAGGTTTCCCGGTAGAGCGAAGGCAATGCCTGACCAGTCTCCATCATCACATGCACGACATTGTCAAAGCTTACTTTGTGTCGCCCGTCACCGAGCAGCGCGTACGTCGCATGGTCAAGCGACCGCATCGCCCCGAGGGCATTGCGTTCGATGCAGGGAATCTGCACCAGACCCCGCATCGGGTCACAGGTCAGGCCGAGGTGGTGTTCAAGCCCCATCTCGGCTGCGTACTCAACTTGGAAGATCGAGCCGCCCCATAGCTGGGCGGCACTGGCCCCTGCCATGGCGCAGGCAACCCCCACTTCCCCCTGGCAGCCAACCTCCGCTCCACTGATCGACCCATTGGTTTTCACCAGTGTCCCGATCAGGCCCGCAGTCAAGAGGGCTCGGATGATCTTGACGCGCGCCACCTTCTCATGCACGGCAAAGTAGTGCAGCACCCCAGGCAGAACCCCTGAGGCTCCGCAGGTAGGGGCGGTCACGATCTTTGCACCTGCGGCATTCTCCTCACTGACTGCCAAGGCGTAGCAAAGCGGAAGGGCGGTCCCTCCCATGTTCAAAGCTTTGGCATAGTATTGGCTCGCCTTACGGGCAAGCTTCAGGCCACCGGGAAGCACCCCCTCGCCGCTGAGGCCGCGGGCGACGGCCTCCTCCATCACCGACCATACCTCTTCGATATAGGGGATGATCGCATCCCCCTCATGCTCGAGGACAAACTCCCACAGCTGCAGCCCTTCGCTTGCACAGTACTCAAGGATCGGCTTCATCTTCGTATATTGTGCAGGATACGGGTGGGAGGCAGGGTCCTCGGCCTCCCCCTCGACGACGATCTTTCCGCCACCGACACTGTAGTAGGCTTGCTCTCTGCCACCCTCGCTCTCCTTGATGACCAGTGTGTTGGGATGCTCGGGGCGCTCCTCATCAGGATACCAATAGATCTCCACCTCCTTGGCGTGTGCGCCAAATACCTCCCGGATCGCCTTGTCGGTGAGATGCCCCTTGCCTGTGGAGGCAAGACTGCCGTAGAGTGCCACCTCATAGTGTTTCGATGAGGGGCAGAGGCCAAGGAAGTGCTCGGCTGCACTGCGTGGTCCCATCGTATGGCTTGACGAGGGGCCGTGGCCGATTCGGTAGAGTTCTCGGATTGATTCCATACCCCTACTGTATAGAGATTTGGCGTGAAAGTGAAGCAGAGCATCACCAAGAAGGCGCGGCACTGACAGCTGTGGTATAGCGCCTCTCTTCCAAATCGGTATAGAGGGTCAGCATCAGCGAGCGCTCCTTGTTGAGCCACCGCTGTATCCCATCCCCTACACTGATGGTGATCTCCTCATCCCACAGCGCATGAAATGAGGGAGCGTCACCGATTTCACTGACCCACCGCCCCTCGACAAGGGCAGTGAGGGTGACCGAAAGAGCCGGGCGATAGCTGATGGAGCTCCGATCAAGGGTGCCATCGAAGATTGCCAACAAGAGCCGACTCTGGTCGATGCGCCGCCCGTCTTCGATGGTATCAAAGAGGAGGTCCAGGTTCACAGTCTCACACGCCTGGGCGTTGATGGACCAGCTCTCCAATAGCAGGGAAGCCAGCGCCCCCTGCCTTTGGGTCAGCACGACGCGCCTTGAGGAGCCGGGGCTGTAGTAGCCACCCCACGGATTCAGTGATGAGAGCGGGTAGGCACAGATGACGGTGGGGCGATTGCACGCCACCACTACGCTGACGCTGTTCTCGCCTCCGGCGAGGTGGATGCGCTCAAGGGTGTTGCCGTTGGTATAGACCACGGTCTTCCACAGTGGCTTGTGCATGAGGTTTCGCCATGGATGGGCCTCTTCAATGACGACGGTGACCTGCACCTCCTCAAAGGGGTTTACAGCGCAACTGAGCAAAACGAGGCTTGCCAGACAGATCAGGGCGTACCGCACACCCCCTAAGGGAGGCTAGGAGAGCTCTCGCTTCAGCTCTTCTCTCCACTGGCCCAAGAGGTTTCGCACCCCTTGGTCACGATAGTCAGCATAGGTCCACTCAAGGGCGACAAAGCCCCCCTTTGACCAGATGAGGGTGAGGTCGGCCCAGATGCCGTCAGAGAGGGCGATGCGGTGGGTCCGCCCTTTGGTGGTTGCCAATACCAGCGAGGTGAGGGACAAGAGGCCCGGGTCGAGGTTCACCGTCCGAGATCCACTTTCGCTGCGGTACGCGTCTTCCAGAACGCCGGTCTCAATCTTGATCGCCGCCAAGCGCGAGGGGTCGACCAACGTGCCAAAAGCGAGCCAGAGGCGCAGTGGCTTGGCGCCCATCTCCCCGTCATAGTATGAGCTTTGCACAAACACCCTGATGGTGCTCGCCCCTACCACTGGCCCATAGAGCGCCTCAAGGCGCGCGATGAGCTCAGCGAGCAGATCACGGGAAGAGAGCAGGATGCCCATGACCAGGCGGTTTTTGGCAAACGGGCGCACCTGTGCCATCTCAGAGGTTGGAGGTGTAGGTCCCCAGGACCCGTACCGACTTGCAGATGCCCTCAAGCTCGCCGAATGCGACAGCGAAGGCACCCTCCTCACCGAGCTCGGTTTCGACGAAGAAGGAGTACTCCCACGGCTTGCCAGCGATGGGACGGCTCTCCAGCTTCTTCATATTCAGTCCATGCTTGGTGAGCACCAACAGCGCCTCAAAGAGCGAACCTGGTCGGTCACCGACGGTGAAGACCAGCGAGGCACGGTTCACCGCTGCCATGCTGCGAACCGCCTGGGCATGCTCTTCACGGCTGATGATGTAAAAGCGGGTGTAGTTACGGGGGTTGGACTCGATCCCCTCATCGAGGATCTCCATGCCATAGACCTTTGCTGCAGGGACTCCGGCGATGGCGGCCTTGGTGGGGTCGCCGCACTCCTTGACGTGTGCGACCGCCCCGGCGGTATCGAAGAAGGAGATCGCCTGGGCATGGGCAAGGGTGGAGCCCAGGTAGTCAGTGCACTGTGCAAGGCCCTGGGGGTGGGAGTAGACCTCTTTGATCTGTTCGATCGTTGCCCCAGGCATGCCGATGAGGTTATGGATGATCCTGATCTGCTGCTCACCCACCACCTCGATGGCCCGATGGCGATCGAGGAGGTCCAGGTTCTCCAAGATGGTCCCACCAAGGGTATTCTCCACCGGGATCATCCCATAGAGGGCGCGCCCCTCCAACACAGCATCGAAGGCGCTGGCAAAGCTCTTGCATGGCAAGACCTCACACTCCTCGCCAAAGGCGCGGCGGATCGCTAGCTCGCTGTACGCCCCCCGCTCTCCTTGAAACGAGACGACCAGGCGCCCCTCTGTCGACAGGACAGCGCCCTCGCCGCTTTTCTTTGTGGGAAGCGTGATGCGGGAGATCCGCTCAAGGGACTTGCCGACGACCTGGCTGAGAGCCTGCAGGTCACGCATCAACTTCTCAAACTGGGCAGGATAGAGAGACTGCGGCCCATCGCTGAACGCTTTTTCTGGGTGGTTGTGTACCTCGACCATCAGGCCGGAGGCACCGCTTGCCACCAGGGCGAGGCTCATCGGGCTGACCATCTCCCTCAGGCCTGTAGCGTGGCTGGGATCACCGATTACCGGCAGGTGGGTCATCTTCTGTACCACCGGGATCGCTGATATATCCAAGGTATTGCGCGTCGCCCGCTCATAGGTGCGGATCCCGCGCTCACAGAGCACTACCTGGTCGGTGCCGCTGGCCATCAGGTATTCGGCGGCCATGAGCCACTCCTCGATGGTGGCGCACAATCCTCGCTTGAGCAAGACCGGCATGCCGGTCTTGCCAACAGCCTTCAAGAGCTCAAAGTTCTGCATATTGCGGGCCCCGATCTGGAACATATCGATGTAGAGGGCCATCAGGGGGACATCAGAGGGGTTCACCACCTCGCTGGTGGTGGGCATGCCGTACAGGGCCCCGGCTTCCTTCAGGTACTTAAGCCCCTCCTCTCCGAGGCCTTGGAAGGAGTAGGGGCTGGTCCGTGGCTTGAAGGCTCCGCCGCGGAGGATCACAGCCCCGGCTTCACGCACCGAGGAGGCGATCTCCATGATCTGCTGCCGACTTTCGATGGCACAGGGACCGGCGATGACGGCTATGCGTCCTCCACCGATCTTGACGTTGCCGACAGTGACGATCGTGTCCTCCTTCTTCAGCTCACGGCTGGCGAGCTTGAAGGGCTTGGAGATGGGAATGACGCTGGCCACCCCGTCGAGCATCTCGACTTCACGGGTATCGAGCGAGGAGCGTCCGACCGCCCCGAAGACGGTCTCTTCGCTGCCGACGATCTCTTTGACGGTATAGCCTCGCTCAGAGAGGAAGCTGCGGATGACCTCTTTTTGCTTATCGCTGATCTGCTTTTTCAGTACGACTATCATAGCTCGAACGCTAAAGAGTCGTGTCCAAAAGGTCAAGGTCCCTGGCCAGGCAGCTGTGCCCGCAACACAGCTCTGCCCTTGTCATTTAGCGCCTATCGTGGTAGATGGTGTGCCATGATGGATGAACACTACTGGGACGATATCTTTGCACGCTTTGGCGCTGCCATTGCATCAGAGAGCCGTACCCTCCCATCGGTGAGCCTGATCGCCGAAGAGCAGCAGAACCCCTACCACGTCCTGCTCTCCACCCTCATCTCGCTGAGGACCAAGGATGAGGTGACCATCGCTGCCAGCAGACGGCTCTTCGAGCTTGCCACCGATCCCTACGAGATGGTCCGGCTAAGCGAAGAGGAGATTGCACAGGCGATCTATCCGGCGGGGTTCTACAAGACAAAGGCCCGCAATATCCGCCTTATCAGCGAGATCCTCATCGAGCGCCACGACGCCCAGGTACCCCCAACTCGAGAGCAGTTGTTGGCCTTACCCGGCGTTGGGATCAAGACGGCGAACCTGACGCTGAACCTCGGCTTTGGCATTGAGGCGATCTGTGTGGACTGCCACGTCCACCAAATCGCCAACCGCCTGGGGTGGATCGAGACCAAAACCCCCACTGAGAGCGAAGGGGCTCTGATGCAGATCATGCCAAAGCGCTTCTGGATTCCACTCAACGAGCTGTTGGTCCGCTTCGGGCAGGTGATCTGCCGTCCGATAAGCCCCTTCTGCTCACGCTGCCCTGAGAGTGAGCGCTGCCCGAAGATCGGGGTGACGACGCGCCGCTAGTAGCACGCCCTCACCACCTTGGCAACGCTCTCTGCTTTGCCAAGTGTATAGAAGTGCACCCCACAGACACCCCGAGAGAGCAACTCCTTGGTCTGCTCGATGCACCACGCAACCCCGATCTCCCGAATCTCGGCAAGCGACTTCGCAGCGGTGAGCTCTTGTGCCAAGGCCGAGGGGAAGTCGACATGGAAGGTCTGAGGGATGGTGGCAAGGTCACGGCGGCTGCCGATGGGCTTGAGCCCTGGGATGATCGGGACAGTGATGCCCGCCTTTCTGCACTGCTCGACGAATCTGAAGAAGACCTGGTTGTCAAAGAACATCTGAGTGACGATATAGTGGGCCCCTGCATCGACCTTCTTCTTGAGCATGGCGATATCGATCTCAAGGTTGGGCGCCTCGGCGTGCTTCTCCGGATAGCCGGCGACCCCGATGCAGAAGTTGGTCCGCTGGGCATTCTCAAGGCTCGGGTCGAGGTAGCGCCCGCCATTGAGGTCGACGATCTGCTGCACCAGGTCGCTTGAGTAGGTGTGCCCACCAGATGTAGGGACAAAGCGCTTGACCCCTGAAGGTGGATCGCCGCGGAGGGCCAGGACGTTCTCAAGGCCAAGGAAGTGCAACTCCACCAGATCATCCTCGATCTGGTCGGCGGTCGAACCGCCACAGATGAGGTGGGTGACCGTCGGAATGTTGAACGTGTATTGGATCAGGGCGGAGAGCGCGATGGTGCCAGGTCTCTTACGTACCGTCTTGCGCTCAAGCAGCCCATCGGCCCGCTCGATGTAGACGACCTCCTGTTGGTGGTTGGTCACGTTGATGTACGCCGGGCTGAACTCGCTGAGCGTTCGCACCGTCTCCAAAATCGATTGGGCGTCTCCTCCCTTCAGGGGAGGAACCAACTCAAAGGTAAAGAGGGGCCGCTTTGCCCGAGCGAGGATATCACAGACACGCATGGCTCAGTATCCCATACCTTGAAGGCGTGAGGCAAGCTCGCCCACCTCAAGGCCCTTGGCCGCTGCGTAGCGCTTTTGCTGCTCTTTTGATACCTTGCCCACGGTATGGTAGGAGAGATCTGCGCCGCCGAGGAGCATGCCACAGACCGAGGAGGGGGGATCCATCGCCCAGCTCTCGGTCAACGTGACACCGATCGCCCCCGTCGCATCCAAGAGGGTGAAGAGCGTCGCCTTCTCGCTATGGTCGCTCCAGATTGGGTAGCCGGGAGCCGGACGGATCCAGGTAGGAAAGTCCGCACCCCACTTCTGTTTCAAGAGCGCCTCAGCGCGCTGGGCGAGGACCTCGGCGAGCCGGTCGGCGAGCAGGCGCAGCGACAGGGAGGTGAGCATCTCACCTGAGCGTTCGGCGCTCTCGATGAGGGGGGCGAGACAGAGCGAGGAGGTGGCGACAAAGAGTCCGATGGTATCAGATGGTGCGATGTAGTCGGCAAGCGACTGTCCGGTCCGTTCATTGCGCAAAAAATACAAGTGCTGCGCACCTACCCTGACAGAGAGACGGTCGCTTTGCGCCTCAAAGAGGCCATAGACGACGCTACTGCCCGCCTCAAAGGCATCAATGACGTCGCTACGAGAGAGCAGCTTCTTGGCATCGCTGACGAGCTCACTGGCCTCGTCGTTATCAAAGGGGACCTTCCAGGCGTTGCAGTATTGCTTCCACCCAATATCGGCTGCCAAGTCAGAGAGCGAGAACTCTTTGGAAACCCACACCCCATAGGCCGCAGCAACCGAGCCGACCATACGCTGCCTGCCCAGCGCGAGGGCGCGCTCGAAGCTGCCCTCCTCCTCTGCTGATGAGCGGGCATGCTGCTCTCTGATCAGGCGATAGCGCTGCTCAACCTCTGTGATATAGAGACTTCCCTGCCCACCCAAGATCCGATTGGCCGCAAGGGCCATCGCAGAGGCGTCGGGGGTCTGGATGATGCATCGGCTGTAGAGGGGATCGAGTTTGACGGCGGTATGAAGCTCGCTGGTTGTCGCCCCTCCGACAAAAATCGGGATGGTGCACCCCGCTTGCTCAAAGAGGGAGATGACCTCTTCCATCTGCTTCAGCGATGGGGTGATCAGGCCGGAGAGGCCCACCAAGTCCGCCTGGTGGCGCTGTGCGGCCTCAAGGATAGTGTGAGCTTCGACCATGACCCCAAGGTCGATGACCGAAAAATCGTTGCACTCGAGGATCAGGGAGACGATGTTCTTGCCAATGTCATGGACATCCCCCTTGACGGTGGCCATGACAGCTACCCGCTTCTTTTGATACCCCGAGCCTTCGCTATGTTGTGTCAAATATGCCACAATACGGGGGTTGAGGGCATCGACGGCGATTTTCATCACCCGAGCACTCTTGACTACCTGCGGTAAAAAGAGCTTGCCCTCCGCAAAGAGACGGCCGACGGTGCGCATCCCATCCATGAGTGGTCCCTCAACCAAGGCGATGGGGTTCTCATCGCCGAGTAGGGCCACGTCCTCTTCAATGGAGTGCTGGTTTCCATGCACGATGGCCTCGGTGAGACGGGTCTTTGGATCTTCGCTGATCTGTCGTGTTGCTGCCTTGGCCCTGGCTGTCTGCCTATCCTGCATCGCCAAAGCCAGGGCGATGAGCGCCGAGGAGGAGGCCTCGCTTGGCCTTAGGAGCGCATCGTCGATGATCGCGATGGTTGGCTCATCAAACTCCTCAGAGTCGATGAGGGTAGCTGGGTTGACGATCACCATATCCAAGGCGGCGTGCTTGATGAGGCGGGCGTGCATGGCACTACGGATTGCATCATTGCCCCTGAAGGAGAAGGAGAGGTTGGAGATACCGCCACTGGTGGAGACGGCGGGAAACTCTTCCTTGATCGCCCTCGTCGCCTCGATGAAGGAGCGGGCGTAGCTGTCATGTTCGCTGATTCCGGTGGCGATCGCGAGGACGTTGGCATCGAAGATGATATCCTCGTCAGCGATGCCCGCTGAGGTCAGCAGCGAATAACTACGCCGCGCCACCTCCATCTTTCGCTCAAAGCTCTCCGCTTGCCCCTGTTCATCGAAGAGCATGACCACCATTGCATGGCCGAAGCGGGCAATCGTTCGGGCGCGGGAGAGGAAGGTCTCCTCCCCCTCCTTGAGACTGATTGAATTGACTACCCCCCGCCCCTGCACCTCACGCATCCCGACCTCGATGGTAGGCCAGTCGGAAGAGTCGATCATCGTCGGCAGACGGCTGACTGCGATCTCACTTGCCATATGGCGCAAAAAGGAGCGCATGGACGCTTGGCTGTCCAACAGCGAGTCATCCATGCAGACGTCGATCATCTGTGAACCCGCCTCTACCTGCTCCTTGGCGATGGAGAGCGCCTCATCCCACCTCTTCTCTCGAACGAGGCGGGCGAACTTGCGAGACCCGGCCACATTAGTACGCTCCCCTACCAAAAGCAGACGCCCCTCTTCAAGGCCAACAGCATCGAGGCCACAGAAGGAGCGCGTTCGCCTTGCCACGATTCGGTGCGGGACACCACTGTTGTCCACAACATCCCTCAGTGCCTTGATGTGGGAGGCAGTGGTTCCACAGCAGCCTCCGACGATGTTGAGCTTGCCGGAGGCGAGAAGAGGCCTGAATGACTCACCCATCTGCTGTGGGGAGAGCTCGTAGTGGCCCTCCTTATCGGGAAAGCCGGCATTGGGGTGGGCGCTGACGAAGAACGGACTTTTGTGTGAAAGCTCTTCGATGAGATCAATCATCTCCTCTGGGCCGGTTGAGCAGTTCAAACCAAGGCTCAAAAGGGGAAATGGAGCCATCGTTTCGATGAATGCCTCGAGGCTTTGTCCACTGAGGGTTCGCCGGCTCGCATCGCTGAAGGTCACGCTGACCATGATGGGCAGCTCTTTTCCCTTCTCTCGGATGGCATCGAGACAAGCGATGATGGCACTCTTTGCCACCAGGGTGTCGAAGACCGTCTCGATGAGGAAGAGGTCGACGCCCCCGTCGATGAGCAGGCGCGCCTGCTCAAGGTATGAGGCGTAAAAGTCATCAAAATCGAACAGGCGGTGGCTAGGGTCCTCGAGTGTACTGGCAAGGGAGAGTGCATGGGAGGTCGGTCCCATGACCCCGGCGACGAGCACTGTCTGTCCTGCTTCGGTTCGCGCTATCTGGCAAGCTCGGCGGTTGATGAGGGCCACCTGGTCCTGTAGTCCGTACTCAAGGAGGTTGATGCGGTTTGCACAGAAGGTATTGGTCTCGATGATATCGGCGCCGGCTTCGATGTAGGAGCGGTGGATCTGGGCGATGACATCGCCACGGGTGAGGTTGAGGATCTCACTGGACCCCTCGGCCTCGATGCCCTCCCACCGGTATGCCTCTGGGGGGAGGTTGTAGGCTTGGATCATTGTCCCCATCGCTCCGTCTAGGAGCAAAACTCGCTGCTTTAGGGCACCTTTGATATCGATCATAGGCGCTGTACCTCCAGCTCTCCTCCGATGGCGATGATATCACCGATGGCGATGATGGCACCTACCACCCCCTCTTCGTTGCACAAAGCGGTACACATCGGCTCTGCGTCCTTGCCGTTTTGGACACGATTGCAGTAGCCGGTTGCCATCGCATCGGCGAGGGCGGCATCGTCAGCGACGACCATGACGGCATCGGCGCGGCCAAAGGAGAGGGAGTGACCCATCGTCGCCGATGAGGTGGCGATGCCTTTCTGCCCATTGACCACAATGGATAGGGCCCCGCTGAAGGGACTGGGAGGGGCGTAGAGGCGCACCGAAAGCGGCTCGGTCAGGTGCACGAAGAGATCGCCTCCGTTTTCGATGACCAACTCACTGAGAGCGTGGTGCTCAAGCAGGTACAGACCCACTTGCTGGGCGATCGCACCGGCTACCGCTGCCATCGGTCCGACGTTCGCCCTCTCGGCGCTACTGAGCATCGACTCGATCAGAGGCGAGTGCTCATCGCTCTGATAGAGCGGGACCAGCGAGGTCAACAGGCGGGGATCGGAGTAGTCGAGGATCTCTTGGCGCAGACGTCGAAGAAGGCGCAGTGTGCACTGCTGGAGCGCCTGGCTCGACACCGCCCCCCGAAAGCCGACGTACAGGTCGCTCTCTCCTACTGCCAAGGTGAAGGAGGAGAAGCGCCCCTGGCCCATGTGGGTACGATATCCTCTGACCTGGTACACCTACGCCCCCCGCTCATCGCTGACCGAAAAGAGGCGCAGCGGACAGGCTTGCACACAGAGACCGCAGACGACGCAGAGCGCAGCATCGAAGAGGAGGGTGGCATCCTTGCCCAGGCGGAGGGCGCGAGGGGAGCAGACTGCGGTGCAGGCACCGCAGTGGATGCACGCGTCGTCTTGGAAGATCAACTCCTTGACCATCTCACTGACGCCGATGCCGATCTCATTGAGGTAGCTGACACTCTCCTGTATGGCCTCAGAGCTTCCGCTGAGCTCGACGATCAGCTTCCCTCCCCGTCCGCTTGCCACATCGGCGTTGAGGATGTTGATGTCGACATCGTAGATCCTGACCAGTTTGCTGACGATCGGTTGCTCAACGAGGGTTGGGCTGAATCGCAGCGCATACCGTCTCTTCATCGCACGCCTCCTTCACGAGGGACCAATGGTCGTACAAAGCTATCGGAGGGCAGCGGGGCCACCGCTTCGGTGAGCAGGAACTTCCCATCCTCAATCCACGTCTTCAATATGTGTGTGATCTCGCGTGCCTTTGCCAGCGAGGAGAGCGGGGCGGTCTTCACCTGACGTCCCGCGATCTCGATCGAGCCGCTTGCCAGCTGTGCATACGACACCGTCCTCACCGGCGGATGGTCCTCCAGCCCATAGTCAAAGACCGTGGTCTCGATCCGGTCGTTGGTGATGGCAAGATGGTGGGCCATCGCTTCATCAAGGACCGGGATGGGGATGCCGATGCCGACAAAGAGGGATGTGCCGTATTTTTCGTAGTACGCGCTCTTGATGAAGGAGGTGGACATCTCTTTTGCGTTGCCTACCACCGCCAAGGTGGCGGCCCCCATAGTCGGCACCCCGTCGCTTGTTCGCTCGCGGCGGGTGTTGAACTGTGTCCCATTCCATACCACATACCCTTCGGTCCCGCCGAGGAAGATCCGGGTACCCAGTCCGATGGTCCTCAGGTACGGGTCGTTGAGCAGTGGGCTCAGCTCGCCGCTGGTTGCGTAGGTCACGTTGTTGAAGCGTGGCAAGAGCGAGCCCATGTAGGTGTATTTGATCCGACCGGTCGAGTTCGTAGCAGCGCCGTAGTTCTGGTAGGCGTTTCGGGGATTGAAGAGGTAGAACTCGTTGATCGTGTCCTTGTTGATCCACGTATCGATCTCCCGCGTCGGGTAGCAGTCGGTTCCTTTGCCATGGGCCTTCAGGCGCACATCATCTCCTCGGATCAGCGCTTCGATGACGTGGGAGCCGCCGTAGGTAGGGTCGAACTTCGACTCGGCAGTCGCCCCGATGTACGTATCGACCGCCGCAAGCCCCTCATAGGCCCTGACTCCATTGAGCGTAATCTCCTCCATCCTGATAGGAGGTGACCAGTGGCCGAAGTTGATGATCGCCCCGCTTGAGCACATCGGAGAGAAGGTAGCGGTGGTGACGATATCCACCTTAGCGGCGAGCTCCGCTGGGCTTTTTGACGCAGCCATGGCAGCAAACTCCTCAGCGTTGACCACCACGACGGTCCTGCGGCGAATCTTCTCATTGATCTCTGCAACTGTCTTTGCCATATGCGTTCCTCTATGTCACCACCTCGATGAGGTGGTATGCGACGGTCTCGTAGGGGTGGCTTGATCGAAGCGCGGCGATGACGTCTTCCTTCAGATGGTCTTCGACGACCATCTCAAGGCGCCACTCTTCGGTGCGTTCGACACTGCCGTGATGGCCTAAAAATGGGCTACTGCCAGCAAGGGGGCGAAATTGGCCTTCTCCGAGGCTCTGAAACGAGCAGCGGTCGTAGGAGCCGAGCTTGCCTGCGCCGGCATCAAAGAGGGCTTCTTTGACGAGCTGGAGGTGGGAGGGGGGAACGTAGGTGACCAAGATATACATCTTCTCTCTGCCTCACATTCTTCGTATAGTGATGCTATGGTAAAGCTTATGGCCTTTCTGGGCAACCCAACTAGCCAGTACGCCAAAACACGGCACAATATCGGGTGGATGGTCGCCGACAACCTCTTTGCAGCAGCCTCCTGGAGCAGCAAGTTCTACGGCAAGGTAGCATCGCATGACGGGACTCTGTTGCTCAAGCCCGAGACATTCATGAACGAGAGCGGACGCAGCGTACGGGCGGCGATGGACTACTATGGCCTGAAGGTCGATGAGCTATTGGTCGTCCACGACGACCTTGAGCTGCCGTTTGCCACGCTGCGCCTGCAGCAAGGCGGGGGGCTAGGGGGACACAAGGGGCTGCGCTCGATCGTACAACACCTCTCTGACGACTCTTTCATCCGTCTTCGCTTCGGCATTGGCAGACCGGCTCGTCAATCGGTCTCCTCGTGGGTGCTCAGCCGCTTCGATCCTATTGAGGAGGCGCTGTTGTCACACCTCTACGCAACGGCAAAAACGTTACTTACAGAACATCATTCTACTCTTCCAGTTACGATTACCCACGCCTAGAGACATGATTCTTACAGAGAGGGGTTACAAGGTATTTCCTCCATGCTATACTTGGCTACCAGAATTGACTGACCACACCCTAGGGGAGGCGTGATGTGATTACACGAGATTTCCGAATTTCGGTTCGCACAAGAACCGAAATGGATTTTTTTCCACCACTGTTCGCATCTGATTCGGATCTTGCTGCATTGCACCGCCAAGCAGCCGAACTGGCTTTCTTCTACAACAGCAAGGTCAAGGCCAAAGGGGGCAACGACTGGGTCTCCCCGGGCCGGCTCCACGCCTGTGCGGTCCTTCACCAGCTCTACCAGAGCGTACTTACCCGCTACCTTGCCGACAGTGAGCCTGACTATTTCACCCGCCTTACCAATTTGATCAACAAGAACCATGCCGCCCAGGAGGTCCTTGCCTTCTATATGAAGGAGTTCCCCTCCCCGCTCTTGATCGAGCAGAACCTTCCGATCGACTTCTTCTACGAGGAGTCGATGCGCGGCTACTTCATCCACCAGGTCATGGCCGAAAACCCCGCCCTCATCAAGGCATCGAAGCCGTTCTTGGCCCCTGAGGGGCTCTCCTTTCCCCAAGCCGCCCAGGCATTGACCGCCCTGATGGGTGGCCATGGACCGAGCCAGAGCGTAGGCAGTGGCTTCGATGGCGATATCTTCACCTTCCTCGCCCGGCCGGCCAAGCTCTACCCCGACAGCCTCCTCGATCAGATCACCTACATCCTGGAGCATTGGGGAGATCTCATCCCCCAGCAGCTGAGGACTTTGCTGCTCAGGGCCGTCGACTTCGTCCAGGAGGAGGAGCGGCCTCACTTCCCGCCTGTAGGAGCTGGTGGCAAGCCACCGATGGTGGTGCCCGACTACTCGCTAGTCGACAGCGAGTATGAGGCGTTCACCGCTGACCGCAACTGGATGCCCAACGTCGTCATGATCGCCAAGTCAACGCTCGTCTGGCTCGATCAGCTGACCAAGGAGTATGGCAGGCCGATCCACACCCTCGACCAAATCCCCGACGAAGAGCTGGCCAGGCTCGCCAGCCGTGGCTTCACCGCCCTGTGGCTCATCGGCCTATGGGAGCGCAGCACGGCGAGCAAGAAGATCAAGAACTACTGCGGCAACCCCGATGCTGAGGCATCGGCGTACTCACTGAAAAACTACGAGATCGCCTCATCGCTCGGAGGCTGGCCAGCCCTCGATGACCTGCGTCAGAGGTCGGGGCGATACAACATCCGCCTTGCCAGCGACATGGTGCCAAACCACACCGGCATTGACGGCGATTGGGTGATCAACCACAGCGACTACTTCATCCGCCAAAGCTATCCGCCCTTCCCCTCCTACACCTTCGATGGACCGAATCTCAGCGATGATCCCAGAGTTGAGATCAAGATCGAGGATCACTACTACGACCAAAGCGATGCGGCGGTCACCTTCCGTAGACGGGACCTGCACAGCGGGGAGACTACCTATATCTTCCACGGCAACGACGGCACATCGATGCCCTGGAACGACACTGCCCAGCTTGATTTCCTCAACCCGGCGACGCGAGAGGCGGTCTATCAGCAGATCAAGCACGTTGCGCACAACTTCCCTATCATCCGTTTCGATGCGGCGATGACGCTGGCAAAGAAACACATCCAACGCCTCTGGTACCCCGCCCCCGGCCATGGTGGAGATATTGCCGGACGCTCGCAGTACGGCCTCGATGAAGGGGAGTTCAACCGCCTCATCCCTCAGGAGTTCTGGCGCGAGGTCGTCGACCGCATCAGTGAGGAGCTGCCTGACACCCTGCTGCTTGCCGAAGCGTTCTGGATGATGGAAGGCTACTTTGTCCGCACGCTGGGCATGCACCGCGTCTATAACAGCGCCTTCATGAACATGTTGAAGAACCAGGAGAACCAGAAGTACCGCGATACCATCAAGAACACCATCTCATTCGATGCCGAGATCCTCAAGCGGTTCGTCAACTTCATGAACAACCCCGATGAGGAGACCGCCATCGCACAGTTCGGCGACGGGGACAAGTACTTTGGTATCTGTACGTTGTTGGCCACGATGCCGGGCCTGCCGATGTTTGGCCATGGGCAGGTCGAAGGGTATCGGGAAAAGTACGGCATGGAATATCGCCGTTCCTACTGGGATGAGAGACCCAACCAATACCTAGTCGAACAGCACGAGCGCAAGATCTTCCCGCTATTGAAGAAGCGATATCTCTTCAGCGGTGTCGACTTCTTTGAGATCTTCGACCTATGGCGCGACAACCACGTGCAGGAGAGCGCATACTGCTATGTCAACGGCACCGAGCGCGAACGGGTCATGGTCTTCTACAACAACCAGTACGAAGCCGTCGAAGGATGGATCAAGAGCTCGGCTGCCAAGACCGAGGGCAGCGGGGACGACAAACGCAGCCGTAGCGTCACGCTCGCTGAGGCTCTTGGACTCACCCTCGGTGGCCGGCGCTATGTCATCTGGGACTCCTTTGAGGAGGGCCTGACGTACATGCGCCCATCGCTACGGGTCTACGATGAGGGCATGCACGTCCACCTCAGGGGCTTTGAGACGAAGGTCATGCTGAATATCCGCGAAGTCGAGGACACCGACGGCATCTACGGTGAGCTCTACGAGATGATCGGAGAGGGGGGCATCAGGGACCTTGAGATCGAAATCCTCGCCCTACGTCTCAAGCCGGTCTACAAGGCGATGGAGAACCTTAGAAGCACCACGTTCCTCAAGGAGATCGAAGCCTTGCTCAGCGGTGAGGCGACCAAGAAGAGTGAACGCAAGATCCTCTTCACCCTAGCAGAGGCGTACGCCCACCTCAACGCTGCGACCGAGACGCTGCACCCCTCGGCGCGCAAGGCACTGCCCGCCTCGGTCAAGGAGGTCGAGGCGTCGGCAATGAAGAGCGAGATCCAGAACTTGGCTGCACTCTTTGCAGCACAAGAGAGCCGGGTCGCGCTCCATGGAGCAAAGATCATTGACGAGCTGCCCATCATCATCGCCGCCTCCCTCTTCTTGAAGCCATTTCTCTCAGAGCAAGCGAGTGTCGCCGACGCCATGAAGGTCAGCGACCGGCTGCTGTTGGCCCGCTTCTTCTCCAAAGAACTGCGTGAAGCAGGCTTTGCCGAGCAGATGGCGCGCAAGGTGTGCCATGGCGCGGCGATCCTGAGCGCAGCCTCCCACCTGATCGAGGACGTCACGTCTTCTCCGCTTGCGATCCTCACCACCCTCATCGAGGATGAAGGGGTGAAGGCCTACACCCAGATCAACGAGCATCAGGGCATTGTATGGTACACCAAGGAGTCGATGCAGGAGCTCATCTACCTCAGCGCACTCTCCCTCTCCGCCTCCAAGGCGATACAGAAGCCACAGCAGTACATCAGTGCATTGCTACAGAAGGAGAGCGCAGCACACTACCGGTTGCAACACTTGTTGGAGTGAACACGTTTGATTGACTTGGCCCAGATGTTACATTACTCTAATTGATATGAAGACGTGGATAAGTTACCTGGCTGCAACCGCCTTCGGCTTGGCTGCAACCCTCCTGTTCGGTGAGTCGGCTCTCTTCTCTCAGACGATGTACACCATCACAGCCCTGGTGGTGCAACTGGGAGGTTTTGTCCTCATCCCGCTGGTCTTCATCGGATTCTCCAGCGGCATTGCATCGTTACGCAAGGACGCCAAAGGAGCGGTCTTCGCCCGCACCACGATCATCTGGTCGATCTTGACCACGCTCTTCCTCGCCGCCGTTGGCGCCCTCATCTTCCGCTTCTTTCCCGCCCACTTCCCTGCCACCAGCAGTGCCGGGTCCAGCAAGCTGACCCTGTCGATCATCACACCGCAGTCACTGTCGGAGATCTTCTCCGCAAGTTTGCCGACAAACCCGTTCTACACCCTCGTCAGTGCCGAGAGCTTCCTCTTTCCGATCATCGTCATCGCCTTGATCTTCGGCTACTTCCTCAAGCCCAACCTTGAGGTCATCAGGCCTGCATATGTGACGATGAACTCCTTCAGTGAGACGATGTTCCGCCTCGCCAAGGCGTTCACCAGCATCGGCTTCTTCTTCATCTTCTTCGCCTCTTCCTATTGGTTTGCCCATATGCAGTGGGAAGGCACCCTCTTTGTCGCAGGACGCTTCCTCTTGATGCTGCTCGCCGCGACCTTTGCGATTCTGCTGGTAATCCTGCCCCTGCTCTTTGGAATCGTCAGCCGCTTCCGGCTCAATCCCTACAAGGTGCTCTACCGGATGATGGCCCCCGCCATCGCCGCCCTCTTCAGCGGCAGCATCTTCTTCTCCAGCCCGATGACCATCAGCCTGACGCGCCACAACCTTGGGGTCCAAAAACGCGTCAGCGCCACCAGCGTCCCGCTGTACACCATCATCGGCCGAGGAGGGTCGGCCATGATCGCGACGCTGTCGACGCTCAGCCTCCTGTATGCAGCATCAGGCTCCCTGCCGTCGGAGCGAGTGCTCATCATCGTCTCCCTCAGCGCCGCTCTCTTCTCCTACCTCAGCCCCCTATATCTGGGTTGGGAGGTCTTCTTCATCACCACCATCACGCTGCAGTTCCTCAAGATCGACCTCCACGGCGCTGAGTTGACTGTCGTCGGCCTAATGCCGCTGCTCAACGGGCTGGCCATTTTACTGGACTCCTACATCGCAGCTTTCGGCTCGGCCTACACTGCCAGTCGCATGGGTGTGAAGATCGACAGCTCGTATCGCGACATCATCTAGTACGCCATGGGCAGAGGGCTACGCTTCATCCTCCTTGGCATCGAGGGGGTCATTACCATTATCCTCACCATCGTACTCGTCCAAGGCATCAGAAGCTCGGTGGTGCAGGGCAGTTGGCTCACAGCCCGTGCCCACCTCGTGCCCAGCCTCATTCACCTCTGGGTCACGTTGATCGTAGCGGCGCTGTTGTGTTTCTTCTACCAAGCCAATATCGGAGCCGAGGCACGGCTGCTACCAACCCTCTTTTTGATGATCAGCCTGGGCAACGTGAAGATCCTTCCGCTGTATCACACCATCACCACGACCCTCGTACTCACCCCCTCGGCCATCGCCTTGCTCTACCACTTCTCACTACTCTACTCCTCTTTCCTCTTTCTCAGCTCGGCGATCTTCCAGCAGACGATCAACCCGGCAAAACTTGGCCAATACTCGCTTGTCGGAGCCTCCATGGCCCTCTTCATCACTATCCTCACCCCCATCGCCGTCAACAATCCCTCATTCCTCTATGAGGTGAGCGTGACAAACTCCCTCTTTGCCAGCATCTGCATCGTCATCAATATCCTTGCCGCCCTCACCTTCCTTGCCTCGATGCTCGAAGAGCAGTTCAGCCGCCAGGCCCTCAGCCGTGGCCTGGCCTTCATCCTCATGATCGCGGGCAATGCGATGGTGGCGATGAGCCAACGGCCGACTATCAACGCAGTGGGTCTGTTCTTCTATGTTGCCGGATCGGCGACACTGCTGCTTGTGACCAGGACCTACCATATCTGGATTTGAGAACAGAAAAGCCAGCAGTATCCAATTATGCAACAAATCATCAATCTTTTGTTGCAGTATCTAGAATCCTTACTATCTTATAATACAAATACACCATTTTTGTTGTAATTTTCAGTCATCTAATTGAAGTGTTGCAATTCTATCTCTACACTGC
>LVBE01000004.1 GCA_001603105.1 Spirochaetales bacterium Spiro_03 | reverse complement strand
GGGGATCTCCCGGACCACGCTGTGGCGAAAGTTTGCACGACTGGGTGGGTGACATGTTTCAAAATGTTTAATATTGAAACATGAAACATGAACATGAACCAATGAAACATTAGATATCTTTTTACTTTTTATCAACAAATCTGTTATATAGAAATTGTTATGTATATACAATATAATGTATTAATTGTACATAAACATGATAAAATTTAATAATTGTATACAGAATCAGTAAGTTGGCATGCAAGTTGCTTATATATTTTTGTGGGGCACCTATGTGCCAAAATCATAGTGAGGTGGTTCAGATGAGCACAAAACCAGTATTGGGAATCATGATCGGAGACGGAGCGGGTGTTGGCCCGGAGATTATCGCCAAGCTTGTCCAGAGAAATTTCTTTGCCGAATACTGTCAGCCGGTCCTCGTCGGCGATGTGCGCATCATGCACCGTGCCTTTTCTGTCCTCGACTCTTCGCCGGCACTGCAGGTCGTAGACAGCTTCGATCAGATTGATTTTGCCGGTGCGCTGCCCATCATCGATACCAAGGATCAAGATCCGGACAAGGTCCCCTTTGGCACGCTCACCATTGAAGCGGGCAAGGCGAACCTTGACGGGATGGATCTGTGCGTCAACCTCTACAAAGAGAAGAAGATCGAGGGATTCTGCTTCGGTCCCTTCAACAAAGCCGGTATGAAGGCTGCTGGATGTGAGCTAGAAAGCGAGCACCACTACCTGGCCAAGCTCTTCGGCCACACCGATCCCTTCGGTGAGATCAACGTCCTCGGCGAGCTGTGGACCACCCGGACCACCAGCCACATCCCCATCGCCGAGGTCAGTGCCAACCTCAGTGTCGAGCGGATCATGCGTGCTGTGCGCCTGGCTAATACATCGCTGAAGAATAGCGGCATCGCCAAGCCCCGGCTCGCACTCGCAGCCCTCAACCCCCACGCCGGAGAGAACGGCGAGTGTGGGCGCGAGGAGATTGATATCATCGCTCCGGCGATCAAGGAAGCGCAGGCTCTCGGCATCGACGCCAGTGGCCCATATCCCAGTGACATTACCTTCATCAAGGCGTTCAGAGGCGAGTTTGATGGGGTGGTGACGATGTACCATGACCAGGGCCAGATCGCCCTGAAGCTGCGTGGCTTTGATGAGGGCATCACCATCGCCGGTGGCCTGCCGGCTCCCATCGTGACCTGTGCCCACGGCACGGCCTACGATATTGCTGGAAAGGGAGTGGTGAAGACCAGTGCCTTTGAGAATGCTGTGAAGATGGCCAGCCGCATGGCTGTGGCGATGAGATCATAAGAGGGTGGAGAAGAGAGAATGAACGCAGAGAAGAAGAGACGTATCACCATCATGCAGGTGATTCCGATTGTCGGGATCATCATGTCAGCGGCCTTTGTATACCTTGGGGTCTACAAGTACGGCTTCTGGGATGAGTTCAAGGGACCGAAGCCGGGCTTTTTCCCCACCCTGATCGCACTGCTCATGCTCGGCTCCTCAGTCCTTGCGCTGATCCTCTCCTTCAAGGAGAAGGCTCCCACTTGGACGCTTGAGCATTGGATTTTGCCGCTCAGTGTGTTGGCGCTTTTGGGCACTACCTTCATCATCGGCCTCTTGCCCTCATTGGCACTCTTCGTGCTCTTGTGGCTGCGGGTCTTTGAGAAGTGCTCATGGAAGACCACGCTGACAGTCTTCGCCGTCATCGCGTTCATCGTCGTGGGCGCATTCGTACTTTGGCTTGGGGTGCCATTTCCCAAGGGCATCATCCTCACGATGCTGAGCAACTGATAGGAGCAGCGCTATGATGAACAACTTTTCCATGCTGATGAGCGGCTTTGCCGTCCTCTTCACCTTCCAGAACATCGCTGCCACGGTCTTTGGCGCGATCCTCGGCCTGCTGGTGGGTGCAATGCCTGGCATCGGCTCCCTCGCCGGCGTTGCCCTGCTCTTGCCCCTGACCTTCAAGTTCAACCCCACCACGGCGATCATCATGCTCGGGGCGCTCTACTACGCCAACATGTACGGCGGCGCCTTCAGCTCGATCCTCATCGGCATCCCTGGTGACGGACCTGCGGTGATGACGATGATCGACGGCTTTCCGATGGCCACCAAGAAGGGTAGGCCCGGTCAGGCGCTGTTGACCAGCAACCTCTCCTCCTTCATCGGCGGTACCATCGGTATGATCATTCTCACCTTCATGGGACCGCTGTTGGCCGAGTTTGGCCTCAAGTTCGGCCCCGCCGAGATGACGGCGCTGCTGTTGGTCGCCATGACCTCCATCGGCTGGCTGGTCGGCGAGAATCCGACCAAGGGCATCATCCTCACCGCCTTTGGCATCCTACTGGCCAGCATGGGCATGGATACGCTCAGTGGCTACCCCCGCTATGACTTCGGGTCGATCTACCTGCTCGGTGGCATTCCCTTTGTCCCCTTCGTCATCGGGGTCGTCGGCTTCTCCCAGGTCATCCGCCTCATGGGTGAGCGCCACCACGAGACCAAGCTCATCGTTGACAAGCTCTCCATCAAGAGCAGCATGATCACCCTCCATGACCTGCGCCGCCTTCTGCCGCCTGCCATCCGTTCAGGGTTTTTGGGAACCTTTGTCGGTGTCTTGCCCGGAGCTGGTGCAACGACCGCAGCCTTCATGGGCTATGCCGTACAGAAGTCTTTCAAGAGCGAAGAGCCGCTTGGCAGCGGAGCTATCGAGGGAATCGCAGCCCCTGAGGCAGCGAACAACGCTGCCGCAGCCGGTGCCTTTGCCCCGCTGCTCGCCCTCGGCATCCCGGGCTCCGGCACCGGTGCCGTCCTGCTCGGTGGGCTGATGATGTGGGGCTTGAACCCCGGCCCGCTCTTGTTCACCAACTCACCGGAGTTTGCCTGGGGCCTCATCGCCTCCCTCTTCTTGGCCAATCTCATCACCTTGATGATCAGCTGGGGCGTGATCCCGTTCTTGGTGAAGATTCTGTCGGTACCCACCCGTCTGATGATCCCGGTCATCACCGTCGTCTGTATCGTCGGCTCGTACAGCACCAGCAACTCGATGTACGGGGTTCTGATCATGTTCGCCTCAGGCGTATTGGGCTACATCCTCTCGGAGACTGGATACAACACTGCCCCCGCAGTCCTCTCGTTCGTACTCGCCCCGCTGCTTGAGTCCAACATGCGCAAGGCGTTCATCATCTCGCAGGGCAGCCTCAAGATCTTCGTTGAGAAGCCGATTTCGCTCGTCTTCATCCTCATCCTGCTGATCACTATCTGCTTTCCATTGATCAGGGTTGCATTGGTCAAGCTTGGGTGGATGAAGAAGAAGGGGGCGGTATAACCGTGTGAATCGACCTGGCGTTGCCGGGTTTGGAATAGACAAATAGGAGAGACGTATGAAGAAGAACTTTTTTGTAGCGTTTGTTCTCTTGGTAGCGTTGGTGCTGCCCCTGAGCGCTCAGGGTAGCAGTGAGAGCAGTGGTGCGTTTGCCCCATCGAAGGATATCGAGTGGTTTGTGACCTCCAGCCCCGGTGGCGGCAGTGACATCTACACCCGTGCCATCGTCGACATCATGAACAAGTACAACCTGGTCAACGGCAAGACCTTCCTGGTCATGAACAAGACCGACGGCGGTGGTGAGGTCGGACGGCTGCAGGTCAGCCGCGTTGCCGCAGGCAACAACGCCAACCACACCCTGTTGACCTTCAACAGCGGAGACCACGCACCGATGATTCAGAACACCGCAAACCGCATCGAGAACTTCACACCGATCGCCGTCATGGCCGTTGACAAGCAGTTGCTCTTTGTCGGCGAGCACGCCAAGTACAAGGATTGGGCAGAGGTCCTCGCCGCTATCAAGGCTGGCAAGAATATCGTGATCGCAGGCTCCAAGGGCGATGACATCGCCACCTACGAGCTGTTGGTCAAGGAGCTCGGTGTCACGCAGAACCAGGTCTCCTTCATCACCAACGACGCGACCAGCGACGCCATCACGTCAGTGCTCGGCGGCCACGTCGACATCGTCATGAGTAAGCCCGCAGCTGCTGACCAGTATGTTGCAGCCGGCAAGCTCACCCCGATCCTCGCCCTTGCCAATAGCCGCTTCAGCGGCAACCTCGCCAGCGCCCCGACCCTCAGCGAGACCGGTCCCTACAAGAACGTAGAGAACCCGATCTGGCGCGGTGTCGTCGGCCCGAAGGCGATGAGCCCCGAAGCCGCTGCATTCTGGTCCAACGCCTTCAAGGCAGTCAGCGAGAGTGCAGAGTGGAAGGCCAACTACATCGACAAGTACAAGCTCGTACCCGAGTTCAAGGACAAGGATGCTGCGAAGGCGTACATGCAGGAGTTCGAGAAGACCACGCTGAAGGCTCTGGGCAAGTAAGCGATCGATTCGACCAACAAGAGGGAGGGCAGCTGCCCTCCCTTTTTGACGTCCAAAGAGGTAATGAAAAACCCGCCTGTGAGGGCGGGTCATCGATCAGTGAAGGCCGTATCGGCCAAATGTCTCTTCCATCGCATCGGACTCTTTGAGCAGACGGACCATCAAGGCCTGCATCCGCTCAACCTCTAGGGGTGCAGAGTCTACCAGGTTCTGCGTCTGAAGCGGGTCGCTCTCAAGGTCGAAGAGGAAGTCCCCCATCGTGTGTTGAAAGGTGTTGTGACTCGGCTTGAGCGCACGGATCTTGAGGACCTTGCACCCCTTGCTGAAGGGCAGGGGATCGACCAGCTCCATATCCTGCAGCTCTTCGGGTGAGAAGCGGGCGTAGATGTGGGTTGGCATGAGGGTGTAGTTGAAGAGCTCGCGCCCGTTGGGGTCGACGGGGGCACGCATGTATACCCACCTCCCATCGGTGACGTTGATGTGCCCACCGTGGAGGCCGAAGAGTGCACCGCTACGCCCGTTCTCCTCATAGGCCAGCGGTAGGCCCTGCATGGTATCGGGGATTGGAAGACCGAAGAACTCAAGCAGCGTCGGGGCGATGTCGATCGTCTGTGTCAGGTGAGAGGCGCGCTTGCCATCGTGGTGGGCAGAGCGCGGGTCGTGGACATAGAGCGGGATTTTGGCGATGTCGTTGTACAGCGGCATCCGGTTCTTGCCCATCCACTCATGCTCGCCGAGCAAAAATCCGTGGTCGGTTGAGACGATGAGCATGGTGTCTTTGAACATATCGTAGCGCTCCATCAGATCGAGCACTCGCTTCAGTTGGCGGCTGCATCGCTTCATGAGCCGACGGTAGAGATAGCGCACGTGGGTAATCTGCTCAGGCGTGTAGGTGTCACTAGGCACGTAGTCAGGCCAGTCAAAGAAGGGACCTTCGTAGCCATCATCTTCATCATCGTCCTCCTCATCGTATGGGAGGAAGTACGGCTCATGCGGATCGAAGGGTTCGATCTGCAAAAACCAGTTGTCCTGCTCGTGGTTGGTCTCGATGAACTCAAGCCCTGCCTCAAAGACACGATAGAGGCTGCTGTCCTTGAAATCCTTCACGTAGGAGCGGTTGACCCACTCCTGACGCCAGGAGTGCTTCATTCTCCCCAGTGCCCCTTCAGGGATGACGGGGTCGGCGACGTGGCCTTTGTACATATCCCCTTCTTGGCCACGGAATCCCTCCCAGGTGGAGTAGCGGGTGTGGTAGGTCCCCCCTCCGTCCTCCCAGTAGTGGGCGTGGTCGCTGATCAGGTGGGTGTATACCCCATGCTCTTTCAACATCTGGGGGACCGACTCATCGAAGGGTTCGATGGGACCCCAGCTGCGGTGCAGGAAGTTATAGCGTCCGGTATGGAGTTCCCGACGTGCCGGCATGCATGGAAGGCTGCCGACATAGTGGGCATCGAAGACTACCGATCGGGCGGCAAGCTCTTCGAAGCCCTCCATACCATCAGTGCCTCCATACGTGGGGAGGAAGCGAGCGCTCAAGGTGTCAAAGAATAGTGCAATTGCTCTCATGCCATTGGCTCCTTATGGTTTGTATACAGGATGTCATGCCAGTATAGCCGAGCGATATACATCATGCAACCAGCGTTGATAAAAACTTGATGCTCAACCAATAAGAGTGACATCTGTCTAGCCATTCATCCTTGTTAGAAGTGCTCAAACATGGTATAACAGGCCATACATCATCTGTTGTGTACGATAGTGTATGCAATGCTGATGAAAGGAGCTTCAATGAAACGAATTGCCCTGCTACACACGGTCCAGCCGGTATTGCACTCCTTCGGTGCACTCTTGCAAGAGGTCGTCGGAAGGCCACTGTTGATCCATAATCTCCTTGATGAGTTCCTTGCCACAAACCCTGCTGAGGTAGGCTCATTCACCATCGAAAACCGTAGCCGCCTCTACAACGACCTCAAGAGCTGTGAGCTCACCGGAGCCGACCTCATCGTCGTCACCTGCTCGACTTTGACTCCGACCGTCGAGCAGATCAGGCCTTTCATCAAGGTGCCGGTCATCGCCATCGATGATGCGATGAGCCAAGAGGCGGTACGACTCGGCTCCCGTATCAAGGTCGTGGCTACGGCCCAATCGACAGTGGAGCCGACGATCGCCAAGATCAGAGCCGATGCCCAACGGGCCCAGAGGAGCATTGTCATCGATGGGGTTTCCAACCGCGAAGCCTTCGATGCGATGCGTAGCGGCGACATGGCAACCCACGATCGTCTGGTCCTGGCAATGATCGAACAGATTGTCGACTACGATGTCATCGTGCTTGCCCAGGCCTCAATGGCACATTTGCAGGCCGAGGCAGAGAGATGCGCCAAGATTCCAACCCTCTCCTCGCCACGCCTGTGCTGTCTAGAGGTCAAGGGTCTGTTGGAGACGCTGTGATGAGAGAGCCAATCCACCACTGGGCCCGTATCGGGATCGTTCACTCGATGGCGTTCCCATCATCGGCCAGCAGCGCCGATGCATACCGCTCGACATTGAAGAAGATCCTCAGCGATGAGTACTTTGATGTCGCCGAACTTGGACACCCTCCCTTTGAGGGATTGGCCGAAGAAGCGAGAACGATGGTGGAGCAGGCGCACTGCACCCTCACCTATAGCGGCCATGGCTTGCTCTTCTCAAGGGGTCTGAATATCAACAGCCTCGATGAGGGGGAGCGCAAGAGTGCAGTCGCACGCCTGAAGGAGGGCATCGACGAGGCGTATGCGATGGGCAGCGAGGAGTTCCAGTTCCTCAGTCGTGGCTACGAGGCGGGCAAGGAGGCTCTGTACCTCAAGGCCCTGGTTGCCTCGACCAAGGAGCTGTGCGCCTATGCAAAGAGCCGGGGGGCGATGCCCATCGTCCTTGAGGTCTTTGACCATACCATCGACAAGAAGAGTCTGCTCGGGCCAGCTTCGCTCGTCGCCCAATACGCCAAGGCGGTCCGATCTGAGTATGATAACTTCGGCATCATGATCGACTGCTCCCACATCCCGATGATCGGCGAGAGCATCGATGAAGCGGTCGATCCAATCGTCGACTACATAACCCATGTCCACATCGGCAATACCCTGATAGGGGATAGGAACCACCCCAGCTATGGTGACTACCACCCACGCTTCGGCTACCCGGGTTCTGAGAACGATACCGACTACCTCACCGCCTTCCTTCAGAAGCTGAAGGACATCGGCTACCTGAGGTACGGGGGGACCAACATCCTCTCCTTCGAGGTCAAGCCGCAGGTAGATGAGGATCCTGAACTGGTAGTGGCAAGTTCGAAGCGAACGTTGAACAGAGCATGGAGGGGCGTACAATGACTTTGGGCCGTACTGATATTGTCATCCCTCCCCTCGCCCTCGGCACCTGGGCGATGGGAGGAGGGGAGAGCTGGGGAGCGAGTGATGCCAACCATTCCATCCAGACGATTCACCGCGCCCTGGAGTTGGGCCTCACCTTCATCGATACCGCCCCTGCCTACGGCAATGGGGTCAGTGAGGAGCTCTTGGCCAAAGCCTTGAAAGGTAGGCGCAATGAAGCGGTCATTGCCACCAAGTGCGGCCTGGTCTGGGGCCCTGATGACGAGGGGGCGGTCCACAAGAGTCGCGATGGGGTAGTGGTGAGGCGCAACCTCTCCAAGAGGAGCATCATAGCGCAGGTTGAGGAGAGCCTTGGTCGCCTCAAGACCGACTACATCGACCTTCTGCTCACCCATTGGCAGGCGATCGCTCCCTATCAAACGCCGATCGAAGAGACGGTCGAGGCGTTTGAGTCTCTAAAACGGCAAGGCAAGATCCGCGCCTGGGGAGCGTGCAACCTCACCCTCGAAGAGGCAAAGGAGTACCTCTTGTGCGGCGAGCTCTCCCTCATCCAGGAGCGTTTCAGCCTCCTCAATAGGGCAAGTGCCCCCCTTGCTCGCTGGGCAGCGCAAGAGCGGGTCACCTTTCAGGCATACAGCCCGCTTGAACGGGGGGTACTGACCGGTCTCTCGGCATTATCAAAAGAGGTCGTGGGAACGGCAAAGGCCTCGGTTGCGTGGTACAAGCCAGAAAAGAGAGAGGCGATGACGCTCCTGCTCACTGAGTTGGACCAGATTGCCCGCTCCTACGATTGTTCGGTCTCCAACCTTGTAATCGCCTGGAGTGCAGGGTTCACGAAGACGATGAACGTCCTCTTCGGCTCACGTACCGTCGACCACCTCGAAGAGAACGCCAAGGCGCTTGCCTTGGCGATTACAAAAAAGGACTGGAAGCGGATCGATGAGGCCGCTAGCCGAGTTCTTTGATGAACTCGATCATGTCTATGGCCTTGGGTGGACAGCCAGCGAGGCTTTTTCCCAGGCCCTTGGTACAGATGCCTACCCCGACTCGTTGAGGATCTTCTACACCCTTGAAGTCCTGGCCGATCGAAATGGTGTGTGACAGGCCCTTCAGGCGCCCTACCTCATCAAGGCGCTTGAGGGCGTGGATGAGGTTACCGTAGCATGCTGAGCAGGCACTGCGCTCCTCGGTATGACGGCTGAGATAGGTGGCCCTGCCCGTCGGCTTGGCCAAGGGCTGCTCACTGGGCTCGTTGAGCTGGGTGAGGATAAGGGTCGATAGGTCAGCGGAGCCGACACCCAAATCCTCGGTCATCTGGATATAGGGAACATCCTCTTTAGTGAAGCCAATGAGAGAGGCTCCAAAGGCGTCGCAGAGGACACTGTCTTGCGCTGCGAACAAGCGGTTGGTCTCAACGGGGTTGCCTCCCTCCTCAAAGTCCAGGTCCCCACAGATCGAATCAACGATGACCAAGTCAGCGCTGCGCACCGCGTTGAGGGCAGCGATGGGACGGTGGAGCCCCTGGGTGTGGAACTGGCGCTTGCTTCGGTCGGAGATACACCCCTTCATATTCTTCAGGGCACAGGTCATCGCCGTCTGGCAGTGGCCCTTGAGCACCGGCAGGTTGATCAAAAAGTCACACTCCAAAATCGTCTTGGAGACCTCCATCGTGATACCGGCTGCCTTCTTTGTTACGTACGCATCCTTCTTTACATCGACGAGGGGGACACCATAGCGGCTGCTGATCTCATAGTAGCCATTGACCTTGAAGCCACGTTCGGTGGAGTCCCCGACCCATGCGCTCTCGACGATCTTGATGTTGTGGTAGCCGCGCCCTTTGAGGTGCTCGATGATGGCCACTGCAATCTCGGGGTGAGTAGTCGCCCCGCCATCGGGTTTGACCGCTACGACGAGGTTTGGTTTGAGGACGATCAGCGCATCCTTGGCGCCGATCATGGATTCAATGTCAATGGCGTTCAAAAGCGCCTCTGTCATCGCACCAGCCTCTGACCCGTAGGTGATGATGATCTCGTTCGGTCTCATTGGGCGGCTCCGAGGTCCAGGCTATCGTGGGAGACATGTTCGTAGATGAGGGCTTTGCACCGCTCTTTCTCCCCACTCTTGAGGAGGTTCATCATCTGTGAGTGCTGGCCCAGGTAGTGGGAGAGATCCTCTTCAGGGAGGTTCTGGGCGATTCGCAGCTGCTGGATCTTTGCATCGAGGCGCTCATAGAGGCTGATCAAGGCACTGTTCTGTGACGCCTTGATCAACGTCAGATGAAAGAGGCTGTCCTGCTGGAAGACCGTCGCCCGGTCTCCGATTCCCATGGCGTACTGGCAGTCAGCGGCATAGCGGGAGAGCTCCTTGACGTGATTGCGGTACCCCTCCTCGGTGATGGAGTCGACAGCCAGCTGCTCAAGCGTAATTCGCACCCGGGCGATATCCAGGGCTTCCTCGTCAGTGATGACACTGACCAGGGCGTGGCTGCGTGGCTTGATGGTCACCAGTCCGTACTCGGCCAGGCGTCTGATGGCCTCCCGGATCGGTGTTCGGCTGACACCGAACTGCTCGGCAAGCGATTCTTCTGGTATCTTCATGCCGCCTTTGAGTTGTCCATTGAGAATCTGTTCCTTGAGCATTGTGTAGACTTGGTCACTGAGGCTGCTCTGAATACACTTCTTCATTGTTCATTCCTTCCTGTATCTAGTACTCTAAAGGGTATTTTTGTATCAGTCAAGGTAATTGTGTACAAAGAACAGTTCGTTGATATACGCGATAATCACCGGTTTTACATGAAATTCGACAATTTTTATTGGTGAACAGCAAAAGGCTTTGACAAGAAAGAGCGAGTATGATAGGTTGATTGTATACAGTACACAAAGGCCGTTTGGCCTCTGAGAAAGGAGTTTCCTAGATGAGTAGCACAGTCAAGGATTTGCTTGGCGATGTTAAGAGGAAGTTCAACGCAAAAGAACTCTCCGCCCTGGCCGCCTACTTTAGGACCGTGATGTTCGAGACGCTCTACAAGAGCCAGACCGGGCACTGGGGAGGCGCTGCATCGAGTGCGGAGCTGACCACCGCCCTCTATTTCAACCGCCTCAAGATCGATCCGAAGAACCCACAGTGGGAGGAGCGTGATCGACTCATCCTCTCCAAGGGGCACGCTTCGGTCAACCTCTATACGGTCCTTGCCCACCGCGGGTTCTTTCCGACCGAGGAGCTTGAGACATTCCGCCGCCTCGACTCACGCCTGCAGGGACATCCGAGCATGAACAGCACCAGTGGCGTCGATATGTCAACCGGAGCGCTTGGCCATGGACTGTCCATCGGGGTCGGAATGGCTCTCGCTGCCCGCTTGAAGGGGCAGAAGTTCTGGACCTACGTCATCAGCGGCGAGGGATGCCTCAACGAGGGACAGAGCTGGGAAGCGATGATGAGTGCGGCCAAGTACAAGCCGGAGGGCCTGGTGTTGATGGTCGACTACAACAAGGTCCAGCTCGACGGCACTGAGGACGAGATCATGCCGATGGGCTGCCTGGCTAGCAAGCTCACCTCTTTTGGCTGGCATGTGGCTCCCACCGCCTACAACGGCCATGATACCGCCTCGATCCTCGACTCGTTTGCATGGATGGATAGCGACGATGTCTGGCCCAAGGCCGTCATCTATGACACCGTCAAAGGGAAGGGAATCTCCTTCACCGAGAACAAGAGTGCCTGGCATGGGGCAGTCATCGACGATGACTCCTACGCCAAGGGAATCGTTGAATTGAACGCCGATCTGGCCAAGAAGGAGGCCGTTCTATGAGCATTGCCATGAGAGATGCCTTTGGCAAGAAACTTGTTGAGCTGGGTGTGACGCACCCCAACTTGGTGGTCCTGGATGCAGACGTCTCCTCCTCGACCAAGAGCGCCCTCTTCGGCAAAGCATACCCTGAGCGTTTCTTCAACGTCGGGGTCGCCGAGGCGAACATGGTCGATATCGCCGCTGGCATGGCGACTGCAGGCCTCAGGCCGGTGGTCAACGCCTTTGCCATCTTCTTGGCGTTGAAGGCCACTGACCAGATCCGCAATACGATCTGCTACAACAACCTGCCGGTGATCATCGCCGGTGCCTACGGTGGCCTGTCCGACTCCTTTGACGGGGCGAGCCATCAGGCGATCACCGATATCGCCATCATGCGGGCTCTGCCTAACATGCAGGTCATCGTTCCCAGCGACAGCTTCCAGGCCGAGCAGGCCCTTGAGTATGCCCTCACCCAACAGGGTCCGGTCTACATCCGCCTCAACCGCAATGCGATGCCGGACCTGCCCAGGGCTGCAGCCATTTCCACGGTCAAGGTCACCGAAGGCAGCGATGTCACCATCGCAGCAAACGGCATTACCGCAAGCTTTGCCGCCGAGGCTGCCGAGCTGCTCAAGAAGGAAGGCATCAAGGCCGAGGTCTTCAGTGTGCCGATGGTCAAGCCCTTTGGCATCGAGGCGATCGTCGAAAGCGTGGCCAAAACCGGTCGTCTGTTGACCGTCGAGGAGCATGTATTGGCCGGAGGGTTTGCCTCGGCGGTCAGTGAGGTCTTTATGAAACGAGGTATTTCCTGTAGATTTGATGCTATCGGAATCGAGGATACGTTCACCGAAAGCGGTCCGTATATACCGCTGTTGGCGAAGTATGGAATCAGTGCAGAGAACATTGCCGCTCGGGCAATGGCCCTCTCTAAGTAAGGAGATTGTACCTATGGATCAGATGAAACGAGCATATGATTTGTTGCATGCATGGAAAGGTGATGCCTACATCCACGGCCTTGGGGTCTTGGACAAGGTAGGCCAGGCTGCCGCCCAGTTCGGCAAGCGTGCCCTGGTCGTCAGCAACTACACCTATATGAAGCCGGTCGCCGACCGGGTCGTTGAGAGCCTGAAGAAGGCGGGCGTCGAGCTTGCCGGCGGTGTCATCGCCCCTGATGCACGCCCGAACGCCCCCCGTGAAGATGTCTACCGCCTTGAAAGCTACATCCTGCACACCAAGCCCGATTCGATCGTCGTCATCGGAGGCGGATCGGCCATCGACGCCATCAAGGCATCGAACGCCCTGGCCACCCTCGGCGCTGTGGTGACACCGGAGATCGACCACTACTTTGGCACCGGTGTGGTAAGCGCCGAGCTGAAGAAGAGCGGGGCGACCTTGATCCCGACCATCGCCGTGATGACCAGCGCCTCCAGTGGGGCCCACCTGACCAAGTACTCCAACATCACCGATCCGGTAGCCGGTCAGAAGAAGCTCATCGTAGACGATGCCTTGATCCCGACCGTTGGCCTCTTCGACTACGAGACCACACTCTCGATGCCGTTGGCCTTGACCATCGACGGAGCCCTGGATGCCATCGCCCACACCTTCGAGGTCTTCCTCGGTGCCAGCGATGCGACCTATGAGAAGGCAGCTGAGCTCGCTGAGTGCGCCATCAGCCTAGTGGCTGAGTATGCTCCGACCTTGATCGCCGACCCGACCAACGTGAAGGCACGTGAGGCCATCGGCCTTGCCACCGACCTCGGCGGCTATGCCATCATGATCGGCGGCACCAGCGGCGCGCACCTGACCAGCTTCTCGCTCGTCGATATCGTCGCCCACGGTACCGCCTGTGGTATCATGAACCCCTACTATGCAGTGCTCTACTCCAAGGCGATCCAAAAACACCTGAAGGTCGTCGGTGCGATCTTCTCCAAGTACGGCTTCGGCCCGTCGGTGGAGAATCTTTCGGACCGTGAGCTCGCCGTTGCCGTAGCCGAGATGATGATCGCCTTCAGCGCTTCCATCAAGGCTCCGACGAAGCTCAATGACATCGCCGGTTTCACTGAGGGACACATCAGCCGTGCCTTGGCTGCGGCTAAGGATCCGCAGCTTGAGATGAAGCTGAAGAACATGCCCGTTCCGATGCAGGCCAGCGATGTGGATACCTATATGGAACCCTTGCTCAGGGCCGCTGCAAGCGGGGACCTCTCCTTGATCAAGGAGATGTAAAGAGAGACAGGCAGGGCACTCGCCCTGCCTGGCCTTCAAAGGGGGAACACCATGAAACTATCGGTAGCCATCGCAAGCGATGGGGCATCAGCGAATGCCTTTGTAGTCTTTCGGGGTCTGAAGGAGTCGATCATCAAGGCGAGCAAGCTCGGCTATGATGGGGTCGAGCTTGCCCTCAAGAGCCCTGAAGAGGTGAACAAGGCGGAATTGACGCAGTGGCTCAGGGATAACAACCTCGAGGTCAGTGCCATCTCATCCGGCCAGGTCTTCGCTGCCCGGGGCCTCTCCTTCACCGACGAGGATCCCGAGAAGAGAGCGGAGCTCTACCAGAGCTTCTGCCAGTTCATCGACCTGGCAAGCGACTATGGCAACTTGGTCAACATCGGCCGTACCCGTGGACCGATCGCAGGCAGGGAGTACGCCTACGCTGAATCCCTCTTCCTCGATATGGCCCACAAGGTGGCCGACTATGCCGAGAAACGGGGAGTGACGTTGATCCTCGAGCCGGTGAACCGCTATGAGATCGACTTTCTCAACAACCTCGACCAGACCAGTGCGATGCTCAGGAAGATCAACCGGCCCTCCTTCCAGATGATGCCGGACGTCTTCCACATGAACATCGAGGATGACCACATCGGTGACTCATTCATCCGCAACAAGGAGTGGGTGCGGTACGTGCACTTCGCCGACACCAACCGCCACGCCCCCGGGGACGGGCACATGGACTGGGATGAGATCTTCAGTGCATTGACCACCATCGGTTACGATGGGTGGACGACCTGTGAGACCCTCCCATACCCCGACCCCGATACCGCGGCAAAACGTGCAGTAGCCTTCCTCAAGGGGGGCCAGTACGCCACGTACTACCGCTGACCGAGGGTAAGGACACTCACCACACATACCAAACCCCTGCCACTGGAGTTCCAGGCGCAGGGGTTTGCTTATGTATACCCATCAAGAGTTGGCTTATCGGGCCAGTGTGCCCTCTTTGGCACGCACTGCCCGCTCCTTGAGCAGGCGGTAGATCTCATCTTCATCATCCATCGAGCTGAGCAACTCCTCGGTCTTGCAGAGGAGGCGATCGATTCTCCGCTCATATGAGAGGGTGATGCCGCTCTTCTCATAGACAGCGACGGCGAGGTCGCTTACCAGGTTGATGTGCGCCCGCCTGATACCCATGCGCGCCATGAGGATGGCGGCGGCTTTGCCTGCCGCCGTGTCGTGGGCAGAGAGGAGTGAGCGGTCGCCATCGTAGGTGGAGAGGAAAGCCTCGAGGGAGAAGAGGGGGTGGAGCCACTTCTCGCCGCTGGTGAAGATCAGCTCATCACCTGCGAAGACGGCAAGGGAGGTATGGTCGGGTAGGGGGTCTGTGTAGTGCGTCATCTCAACTCCGGTACACTATCGTAGGCAATGGGGATGAGGCGTGTCAAGAAAGGGTGGACGGGTGTTGCCTTGCAGGTTTTATGGCTTCGCTATAGGATGGGGATATGCAATCACTGAAGAAAGAGCGTCTGTCGGTCATGGTGACCGATGCCATCAAAGAGATCATAGAGCGGGAACAACTCAAGCCAGGGGACCGTCTGTACAGTGAGAAGCAACTCTCACAAAAGCTTGAGGTGAGCCGTTCTTCGATTCGTGAGGCTCTGCGAATGCTCGAAGTAGCGGGTATGGTCAAAGTCTACCAGGGCAAGGGGGTCTTTATCAGTGACCCGGCCGAGAGTGACCATCCAGTTAGAGAGTGGGTCGAAGGGAATGCCGAATCGCTACGCGAGCACTTCTGTGTGCGCCTCCTTATAGAGCCTCATGCTGCCTCTGTAGCAGCAGAGCGGGCGGATGAGAAGGACCATGAGGCGCTTCGGCGATACTTTGATGCGTTTGTCTCCTATGTCGATTCTGGTGATGTGATGCAAGCGATCGCCAGTGACAGCGCCTTCCACCTGGCAGTGGCCAAGGCAACCAAGAACAGGACCCTCTATATCCTGATGCGAACGATGGACCAGACACTCAACGAGGGGTGGTATGCAAGCTTGCATACGCCCGGCAGATTGAAGGCTTCGGTACCGGAGCACCAGCTCATGCTCGATACAATCGTGAACCATGATGCCAAGGGGGCAGAGCTTGCGATGGAACAGCACTTGAACAACGCATTGCGTGATATCCAGGAGCATTTTGGTACGCTCTGAAAATTCCTAATATTTTTATTGACAATGCAAGAATGGCGGTATATTGTGTGGATAACTTGTCAGACAACTGATATGTTAATATGTGGTCGAGGTGTCAGATACCAATGGAAATTACAACACTTGTAGAGAATTCTCAGGGCGAACACACTGGATTGGTCGTTGAACACGGCCTCTCCTTTCTCATCGAGAGTGAGACTACATCGATCCTCTTCGATACCGGACAGAGCGATGCGTTCATCAAGAATGCCCAAAAACTGCAAAAAGAGCTCAGCCGTGTTGAGCATGTGGTGCTCAGCCACGGCCACTATGACCACAGCGGTGGGTTCCGATCCTTTGTCGGGCACGCGGGTGCAGGCTCATTCAAATTATGGACGGGGGAGGGATTCTTCACCCCAAAATATGGAAAGTTCAACTCCTCATACCAATACCTCGGAAACGACTTTGACGTCGCCTTTGTCGCCGATCATGGGATTGAGCACAAGACAGTGACCGGCGTCAAGGAGATTGCCCGCGGTGTCCATCTGGTAACTGATTTTGCCCGCATACACCGAGATGAGACCATCCACCCGCGTTTTGTACTGAAAGAGGAGGGGGAGTGGAGAGCTGATTCCTTTGACGATGAGTTGCTCTTGGTGGTGGAGAGTGCCAAGGGCTTGGTAGTGGTGGTGGGCTGCTCCCATCCTGGAATCCTGAACATGCTCGATACTGTCATCGCCCACTTCAAGCGGCCAATCTATGCATTGGTTGGTGGAACACACCTGGTTGAAGCCGATCATGAGCGGGCAGAGCGGACCATTGCTGCCTTCAGCGAGCGGGGAATCGAGGTGTTGGGGATCAGCCACTGCTCAGGAGTATCTGCAATCGAGATGAGCGTGGCGCACTCTGATCATCACTACTACAATCACACAGGATCTTCCCTCCCTTTGTAAGGGGGGAGACTCATATTATCTAGGAGGAACGAAAATGGCAGGTTGGTATCTTTTTCTCATCATCTTTATTGCCATCGTGGGAATGGTGCTCTTGATCTCAAAATACAAGTGGCATCCATTCATCGTACTCTTGCTTGCAGGGTACTTCGTCGGTGTCTTGGGCGGCATGAAAGTTGACGAATTGATCAACACCCTGACGTCAGGATTTGGCTCGATTCTCGGCAGCATCGGTATCGTCATCATTGCCGGAACCATCATCGGCACCATCTTGGAGAAGACCGGAGCCGCACTGACCATGGCCAATACCATCTTGAATGTCGTGGGCAAGAAGCGGGCCCCCCTTACCATGAGCCTGACTGGCTACATCGTCAGTATCCCCGTCTTCTGTGATTCAGGCTTCGTCATCCTCTCTCCGATCAATCGGGCGCTTGCGGCAAAATCCGGGATCTCGCTGGCTGTTATGGCCACTTGCCTCAGCTCCGGCCTCTACGCAACCCACTGCCTTGTTCCCCCGACCCCGGGCCCGATCATCATGGCAGGGGCACTCAACGCCGACCTCGGCCTTGTCATTCTCATCGGCCTCTTGGTGTCGATCGCCCCGATGCTCGTCGGATACTGGTATGCGCTGAAGATCTCCAGCAAGTTCGATATCCCCGCCAATCCTGAGGTGACGTTGGAGGAGCTGGTGGAGAAGTATGGAAAACTCCCCAATGCACTGCGCTCCTTCGCCCCGATCCTCCTGCCGATTGTCCTTATTGCACTCAAATCAGTGGCAGACTTCCCCAATGCCCCCTTTGGGACCGGCTTTATACGGGACTTCTTCGACTTCATCGGAAACCCGGTGACCGCACTGATCCTGGGCGTCGGCCTCGCTGTCACCCTGATTCCGAAATCCGAGCCCAAGGGCACGGCATTCGACTGGCTCAGTGAAGGGATCAACAGCTCTGCCAGCATCTTGGCCATCACCGGTGCCGGTGGCGCCTTCGGGGCAGTGTTGAAGGCGATGCCGATTGCTGATGTCCTCAGTGGGACCTTGATGCAGATGAACGCCGGGCTTTTGATTCCCTTTATCATCGCAGCACTCCTCAAGACGGCGATGGGGGCATCGACGGTTGCCATGATCGTCACCAGCGCGATGATTGCACCGCTTATGGGCCAGTTAGGCTGGACCAGCGAGATTGCCAAGGTCCTGGCTCTGTTGGCCATCGGTGCCGGTTCGATGACCGTCTCCCATGCGAACGACAGTTACTTCTGGGTGGTCTCCCAGTTCTCGGATATGGATACCAGTACGGCGTACAAGACCCAGACGGGAGTGACGCTGGTGCAGGGTATCACCACCCTCATCGTACTGTTGATCATTGGTCTCTTTGTTCTCTGAGCAATGTTTTAATCTCTTGGCGGTGGCGTTGCCACCGCCAATGGTATAGGGTGAGGTATGGATATCTTCAAATGGTACTACCAGAGGCGGATGCTCAATGCAATGGTCCAAAATTCCTGGGCTGAAGCGGAGCGATATGCCCAGAAGCTGATCGACCGTTCAGGCTCCTCGATGGGCTTGCAGTATAACCTTGCCCTCATCGCACTCGGGGGAGGGCGGACACAGGATGCGTATGACCTGGCCGAACAGACGGTCCGCCGCTATGGGGAGAGCCTGCGCCTCTGCCGCCTCCTCGGTGATATCTCCTACCTTGAGGGGCACCGTGAGCAAGCCCGATCGTGGTATACGCTCTCCCTCGATGACAACCCGGGAGAAAAAGAGCGGCACCTGATAGCAACTCGACTGGAAATTCTGGAGAGTGAGGACTGTTATATACGTGCCCATGAGGCATTTGCCCTGATCCGAGAGGCCAACGACCTGATAGAGGAGCAGCCAGAAGAGGCAAAACGGTGCTATCTGGAGGTGGTGGAGAGTGATCCCACCCAAGTCGAGGCGTTGAATAACCTGGGGGTGCTTGCTCTCGAACACGACAAGGATGCCAGAGAGGCCATTGAGTGGTTCACCAAGGTACTCACCCTCGTAGACCACCATGGGGCGGGGCGAAACCTTGCCAAGGCCCGAAAGGCCCTCAAAGATGCCTGATTGCTATCCTCTCCGGTCCAGTCCCACCAGATAGACCTCGAAGGAGTCGTCCCGGCACGCCTTGGGCTTGTAGGGTTTGACCCGGGTGAAGAGCTCCCTCATCTCCTTGATGAGCGCCTCCTGCCCACCACCCTGGAAGAGCTTGACCACCAGGTTGCCGCCTACTGCCAGCTGTTCGCCGGCCAGGGCGATGACCGACTCGCAGAGCGCTTCGCTGCGGCTGGTGTCGACGCTCCTGATCCCGCTCGTCTGCGGGGCGGCATCACTGATGATCACATCGTAGGGGCCATGGGCCACCAGTTGGGCCCGGATCTCCTCACTGAAGGCGTCACCGACCAATTCCACCACCCCCTCGGGCAGCGGATGGAGGGAGAGGGGGTTGAGGTCCACGGCTACGATGCGCCCCCTCTTTGTGAGGAACTTGCGTGCGACGTAGAGGGTCCACGACCCCGGGGCCGCACCGACATCGAGGACGGTATCACCCCCCTTGATCAGGGAGAAGTGTTGCTGCATCTCCTCCAGCTTATATACCGACCGTGCCGGATACCCCTCGGCCCGTGCCTTGAGGGTGTAGGAGTCTGCGCGGTCTCTTCTGCTTTTGGCCATGGCCAATGATAGCAGAAGAGCGGGGGTGGAGAAAGGGTGGCAACAAAGATGATGCCGGCGTCCGTGGGGTGTACAGGGGGCGCCGGCATCAAGGAAATCACACTGTAAGGAGGTTTGAAAAAACTGTTGCTTTGTCCTGCCTATTACTATGCAATTACTGTGCCAACTACAATAACTAAGCTTACAATACAGGTATGTCACTATTAGCTGTATATTGTGCTGATCCTACTGTGCAAAATAATTACACACTGTGCGAATTGTGCACAGAAAAAGACGGGTGCCAAAAAGGAGTTTGGCACCCGAGCAGTTGGAAAAAGGAGGAGTATGAAAAATGTTGCTCTGTTCTGCCTATAATAATGCAATAACCGTGCCATGTCGAAAAAAAGGCTGTTTTGAGCGATATTCGGTACATTTTCTCGATTTTGTTGTGCAGTGCTTGCACAGCAGGGAAAAAGCGTGCAGTTTTTGCACAATTGACGATTGGCAGGGAGTATCGCTACTGTATGGAGTATCTTGAGTTCCGCAGTTCAAAAGCCTATAAAGAGGGCCTAATTAGTTGTTGTCAACCAAGTTAGGCCCTTTCTGTCCGAACATTTTGCCTTGGTAAGTTGCCCTATCTCTTGGTCGCTGCCGAAAGCTCCCTCAAGCCGCCCTTGCTATAGTTCTTTCTCCACAGGTCCAGGACCAATGCCTTGCCTATCCTTTTGATGACGGGATCACAGTATGCGGAACTGTAGATGCCGGGGCTTATCTCCACCAGCTGCGCCTTCCTCAGCGATTCCACTATCTGGCTTGCAGGGATCTCCTCCTGTACATTCTTCTCCAGGAGCCTGAGCAGGAGCAGGGCGATGAAGCAGGTGAGGAAGTGAGCCTCTATGTGCTCCTCCTTGCGCACGAAGACCGGCCGTGCCCTCAATTGGCTCTTGGTGATCTTGAAGGTCTCCTCGATCTTCCACAGCCCCCGGTATATGTCGATGACATCGAGGGCCGTGACCGGGCGGTCGAGCTGGAGCATGTTGTCGCTTCTGAAGCGGCTGGTGCCTTTGATGGGGGGATCCCCCGCCTCCGTCCCCACCACATTGGTACAGATGAGATAATACCCGTCCATCTCCTCCTCCGCCCTGATGAGCTCCTCGTCGAGGTAGCGGCCCACCTTGACATCGGCGAGTATCTCGCCGCTCTTGGGGTCGTAGGCCTCCTTGGCGAAGTACCTGTTCGCCCCATGGCTGTTGAACACGCTTCCCCGCTCTATTGCCTTCTCTATCGCCCTGTTCCTCTCATGGCGGGCCCGTTGCTGGTATTTGTAGCTCCAGAAGGAGACCTGCCGCTCATTGATCTTCACCTTTGTCGGCCTGCCGGTGCTCCTGTCCTCCACGGTTATCCACGTGGGCCAAACACGGCTCTTGTGCCTGCTCTGCCCGTCGGCGGAGGGGACGTAGCCGGCAGGGTCGAGCATCCACTCGCGGGTGGCCCGGGTGGTCTTCGTCCCCCGTATGGAGTTGCTGAAGACGTACCCGTTGCGCCCGATGATGACTTCCGCCCGGTTCTCCCCGCTCATCATCCCCTTGTCCGCGACATAGACCACCGAGGCATCCTGCCCCAATTCCTCGCCGACCTCCCCCATCATCGGCGAGAGGGTCAGGCTGTCGTTGGTGTTGCCCGCGAACAGCCCGTAGGTGACCGGCAGGCCCTCGCTGTCCATGAGCAGCCCCATCTGGATGATGGGCGTCTTGCGCCACTCCTTGGAGACCCCGCGCCTTCTCAGCCCATCCTCCTCGTCGCTCTCCCAATAGTAATTGGTCACGTCGTAGTACATGAGCGTGGTGTCCCGCCCGTAGAGGCCGCCCACCTTCTTGTGCAGGTGCTGCAGCAATGCCGTCCTGTGCCCGGTGAAGAAGGGCAGGCTGCGGTATACGTCATCCTCGCTGAAGTCCATGGGCCCGATGAGCCGCCCCCGGTTTCTCCATGTATTGAATTTGCTGGAGGGGAAAAGGATGCGCCCGTAGACGAGCATCTGCAGTATGTGGTTGTGGTTGAAGGAAGCCTTCGTGTACCGCCGGCGGTTGTTCACGAAGGAGTGGATGTCCAGCTGGTGGTACAGCTTGCTGAGGGCGAGCATGCCATAGTTGAGGGTGCGGTCAGCCTTCCCCGGCTCGCCGGGATCGCCCCCCAGCTCATCATCGCCGAAGCGCTCGCGAAAAGAGATCTCCACGGTGGCCTTCGCCTCGGACCTCCGGCCCTTGGCCTCCTGCCTGAAATGGGCGATGGGATCCTCGTACAGGTCGGCAAATTCATCCAGGTAGCCGATGCGCTCGACAAAGACCGCCTTGTATTCCCCATCGACTCTCTGCTTCTCATAGTAATTGAGCAGCGTACGCCCGGTTTTCTTCTCTACAAGTGGAACTAGATACATGGCCTTCACCTCTGGGGATAGTGTATCACAGTTCCTAACTTAGCGCAACTTAACAATAACAAATGTTTTAACTTTTTCACAAAAAAAGAGCGCGAACAGCGCCATGGGTGCGTGGAAGGCCGAATATGACTTATTTCATTGAAAGGGCAACTGCGAAACTACGGAGTTTGGCACCCGAGCAGTGGCAGGGAGTATCGCTACTGTATGGAGTATGAGAAGCCCCTCCATCATCAATCGTCGATTCAAAGACAATACATATAAAAACTTTACTCTTGTGATCGTGGTGATCAACGCCATCCTCTATCTGGTCACCGAGTTCATCTATCCACGGGCAACCATCTACCTTGCCAT
>LVBE01000047.1 GCA_001603105.1 Spirochaetales bacterium Spiro_03 | reverse complement strand
AGACGGTGGTGATGCCCAGGGTCTGCTGGATTTTCTTGATGACCGTGCGCATCTCAACGCGTAGCTTCGCATCAAGATTTGAAAGTGGCTCATCCATCAGAAGGACATCGGGCTTAATGACAATGGCGCGGGCGAGGGCGATACGCTGCTGCTGGCCTCCCGAAAGCTGAGAGGGCTGGCGATCTTTATACTCCTTCATCCTCACCAACGAGAGAACCTCATCGACCTCCCGCTCAATCTCCTTGGCAGAGTGGCCACGGGCCTTCAGCCCATAGGCGACGTTGTCAAAGACCGAGAGGTGAGGAAAGATCGCATAGTTCTGGAAGACCATGCCGGTGTTGCGTTTATGAGCTGGGATATTATTGATGACCGTTTTCCCGAACTTGATCTCTCCCGCCTCGATGGTATTGAAGCCAGCGATCATGCGTAGCAGCGTGGTTTTTCCACACCCCGATGGTCCGAGCAGGGTGAAGAACTCCCCCTGTTTGATTGCGATGCTGACATCATCTATGGCGACAAAGTCTCCATACCGCTTGGTAACCTGTTCTATCATCAATGGCTGGCTCATCCGCACACTCCTCTATTTGGGCAGTCAGGCCCCATAATAGGGGCCTGACCTATTCAAACAATACTTACCTTCCTACAATCAGGTTCTTCCAAAGACCCATGATGCGGTCCTTGTTTTCTCCGACCCAGACGGTGTCATAGGGGATGTCGCCAAGCTTATCGTTGGGAACCATGATGGAGGGAAGCTGGACGTCGGTCCGGACGGTCCGGCGGTTGAGGTCGCCCATCAGATCCTGGACATCCTTGCTGAGGATGAAGTCAACAAACTTCTTGGCATTAGCAGTGTTCTTCCCACCCTTGATGATGGCGATCGGGCTAGGAACCTTGGATGAGCCTTCGATTGGATACACGACCTTCAGGTTAGCCCCGGCACGTTCGTACTTGAGAGCGGCCTCTTCATACGTAATGCCAACGAGGTACTCACCATCAGCTACGCCTTTGAAGGTACCGGAAGAGGAGCCGACAACCTTGGCTTCAAGGTTGGCGACAAACTGCTTCTGATACTCCCACCCAACTGCGTTGTCGCCACCCATGGCGAGCAACTGGATGATCAGGGCCATGAATGCGGAGCCTGAACGTGCCGGGTCTGCGTGGGCAATACGTCCCTTGAACTTCGGGTTGAGCAGATCTGCCCAGCCCTTGGGAGCGTCTTCAGCAGAAACGAGCTTGGGGTTATAGACAATGACCATCGGGTCGATGGTGGTACCATGCCAGCGGTTGCCCGGATCGCGGGTCTCAGGAAGGACCTTGTCCATATGTGCATGCTGATAAGGCTCCAACAGGTCGACGATGACCTGGTAGGAGTCCGACCCACCGCCCCAAAGAACGTCTCCAAGAGGATTGTCTTTCTCGGCGCGAATGCGAGAAACAAGTTCACCGGTACCTGCACCGACCAAATTCACCTTGATACCTGTCCTATCCTGGAACTCCTTGATGATCGGATCGGTCCAGTCAGCTGCGTGTGAATAGTAGAGGGTTAGCTCATTAGTAGAACTTTTTGCCTCAGATTGACCAGCACCAAAAACGGCAAACGGCAATACCATAAGGGCTACCAACAGTAGTAACGTTACTTTCTTCATACGATTATTCTCCTTTTTTAATCAGATTCAGGTAGTACGTTCATTCTAAAACCCGTTCTATGTGCACACAAGGCGACAAAACAGCAAAGATGTGGACAGAAAAGCAACAGCAGACAAACTATAAGGGAGAGTTATACTCGCCTGAGCACCACATTCAGCCACCGCTCCCCTTCTCTACCTGCTCTGAGATCGCGACTCTGCTGAAGATCAAGGAGAGAGAAAAGGCCGATATCACCAAGAAATGAGAGCAAGCCTTCGACTGTATAACAGGTGAAGATCCGCCCCTCGCTTTCAAAATCCGCTTCACGTTCCTTGAATGAAGCATAGAGGATGCCCCCCTCTGTGAGGGCTCGGTGGAGGCGTAAGAACACAGCATCCATGTGAAGACGGGGAACATGAAGCAGAGACGCTGAGGCCCAGATTCCATCATAGCACCTGTGACAATCCAACTCCTCGAAGCGAAGCTGACGTACAGCAAGGCCAGTCAAATCCCGGGCAGCCTGCACCATCTCGCCACTGGCATCGAAGGCGTCGACGCGATAGCCGAGCGCAAGAAATGCCTTGCTGTCACGGCCGCTGCCGCAGCCGGCATCGAGGATGCGAGCTCCTTGTTCCAGATAGGGCAGAAAGAGCGCATACTGCTCGCTCATATCTACGCCAAGGGTATCTTTGATGTACCGATCTGCATGCTCATCATAGTAGTTCATCGACCAAGCCTCCCAATGGCCCATAGTACTCGGCCAAATGTTCGAGCAGCAAGGTGCTCAGATGCGAACGGTCGCTTGCACTTAGATTCTCAAAGAGCACAGGGTTGAAGGCGATCAGGGAGAGGTCTTTGACGTAATGGACAAAGCGCTTACGCTCAAACTTCTCAAAGGGGTTCGCCAGCATGCTGCGCTTCACCTCAATTGGATCAGCGAGAAAAGTTTGGGTATAGATACAGGAGGGACGATCGACGGGTAGGTTGTGTCTATGACGTTCAAGGTAGAAAGAGCGGTACTGCTCGACGACCTCATCAATCTTAGCCTCCCCATGGGAGTCTACGTGGGCGAGCATAGCCAACAGGAAGACGATCTTGAAGGAGAAGGTATAGCTCTTCTCATCGATGAAGGCAAAGAAGTCTTGCTTCATCGTCTGTTCATCATGGACGGTTAGGCCCTTGATTTCACGGATCTGATCCAGGGTCTCGGGGTTGAAATAGTTGATCACCCCCCGTCCCAGCGGAAGAGTGAGATCAGCGGTTACCTCACCTTTGCGTACCCAGTTCTTCAATGTCGAAGTGGAGATGAAGAGTTCGCGCGCTGTGCGCTCTTCATCCAGGTATCCCTCATACTGGCTCTCAAAGGTAGTGACGTCGACCGGGACCAGGGCCCTGACTGTCTCATAGAGCCCTCCTACCTCGATGATATCCCCCTCTTGGTATCGACGCTGTACATCACCGAAGGGCACATAGTAGGGCAGCGAGAAGAGCGCGTTGATCGACCAGGGCCGGGCAAGAGCGCCATATTGGTCGACGACATCGATGACAAAGAGCTCGTTCTTATCGCGCTTCCTACGCAGTCCACGACCCAGTTGTTGCTGGTAGAGCACCTTGGATATGGTAGGACGGGCCATGACCAATACCGATACCTCCGGCACGTCCCACCCTTCGTTGAGCAAATTGCAGGAACAGAGGAACTGCAGATCCCCGAAGCGGAACTCTCTGACTAGCGCATCAACGCCCTTGGTCTGCCCACTTACCGCTCTGGCTTTGAAGCCTCGCATCGTAAGCAGGGCCTCCATACGTCGGGCATGGGCGACATTGACGCAGAAGATGATTCCTTTCTGCCCAGATCGAAAGTACCGATCCAGCACATCGACGATCAGGGTGTTGCGGCTGTCCACCCGTAGCGCCCGCTCAAGGTCAGCGTTCACAAAATCCTTGCCATTGAACCGTACCTGACTGAGGTCAAGATTGGATTCAATCCGATAGGCACGTATCGTGGCAACAATGCCCTTGGCCATCGCCTCCTGAAGAGTCAGGCTCGTCTTGTAGGAGCCGAAGACCTCTTCCAGGCGTCGATTATCCAAACGCTTTGGTGTTGCTGTAAGACCGATGAGAAAGTCGCACTGCCAATAGAGGAGACTTTGGCGCGTTACCGGAGCGAGTGCGTGGTGAGCCTCATCAAAAACGATATAGGAGAAGTAGGTAGGACCAACCGCTCGCTGCAATGACCACAATAGGTGGTACGTGCCCACCACCACCTGGGCGTCAAGCTCCCCACCAACGGTAATTGGTAGCTTATTAAGGCGCCCGATCCAGTCGCTGACAATGCGTAGCGACGGGGCGACGACGAGAACCTTGGCCTTCGGGTACATCGCCAGGTATCGCTTGAGATCTTCCTCCACGATCAAAGATTTACCGGTAGCGGTTGGAAAGACCTTGAGAACTGCGTGTGGAGGGGAGCTTTTTTGGCGCAACGCCGCAATTTCCGATAGAGCATCGACCTGGTGGTCGTAGAGGCTGAAGGGCCGTTCGGCTGTCAGGCCTACCGCCTTGAACGATGTCCGCTCTCCAAAGAATGAGCGGATCTGGTCGTCGATAAGGTCAGGGTATGCCAGATCCATTGAAGAGAAGCGAAAGAGGCGAATGCCCCGAAGCGCGGCACTGTTCTGTTTTTCAAGCTGCCGGCGGTAGGCACTCTTGCCTATGATCTGGGGATGATGATAGAGCACCCCGTTCTCTTCAACACCAATCCTTGTTCCGTCTTTGTACTCTACCAGATAGTCAAGGGCATACGTCCCTCCACTGGGCGATGGGATCGGATACTCGCGGTAGAGGAACTGGAGGGCATCGCGGCCATAGACCTCACAGAATCGCTCTTCGAACGAGTGCTCCAAAGCCGATGCGTCGGCTACCGAGAGAGAGCGGTCCTGGCTATGACGGTAGTGGGTGGGGAAGTTGACCGTCCCATCGAGCCAAGATGCGAGGGTGTGCTCATCCTCGCTTGCCAAGAGGCGATAAAGCACTAGAGCCCGCCTCATCAAGGCATTCTGTTCTATGGTGTAGTGGCGGTAGTCAAACGGCTCATGGCACTCAGCAAACGAGAAGTGATCGATGATGACAATGCACCCCGCCCTCTGGTAACAGCATGAGTAGTTGTCCTGATCGTAGTCGATCCTTGCTAGGTCAGAAAAGCCACGCCTCGTAAGCAGTGCATGCATGCCCTATTGTAGCCATTGCCCTACCTAAGCGCAAGAAAAACGGCATTACGCCCCCACCCCCATCATCTGGGCCAGTGCCACGACGGCTGGGATGGTGAAGATTGCCAGAAGCGTGGTGGAGACGAAGATGTGGGAGGCGTAGGCACTGTTCTTGCCAAAGCGGATGGCGAGCATCGTATTGGAGACTCCAGTGGGAGCGGCAACGGCCATGATGATGACCATCAGGATCGTTGCATCGACAGCGATACGACTGAAGATCAGAGCGACGGCAAGGGGAAGGAGCAGTAGCTTGATGAATGCTGTTCGATAGAGACGGCCTTGAAAGAGGGCCGAGACTTGCTTTGCATGGGCAAGGCTCGCCCCCGCCACCAGCATCGCAAGCGGGGTGTTCATGTTACCCACCATCTCAAGGGAGTTGACAACCACAGCCGGAAGGCGGATCTGGGCAAGAAAGCAGATCAGGCCGATCAGTACACCCACGATCGCCGGTGACAGGAGGTTCTTTGCCATCTCCTTTCGGCTGGTGGACCCAGCTACCATGATGATGCCCTGCGTCCAGAAGAAGAGGTTGAAGATCGTCAGATAGCCGGTGAGGTAGAAGACTCCGGTTTTGCCAAAGAGGCCCCATGCAAGGGGGATACCAAAAAACCCGCAGTTGGAGTAGATGGCGCTGAGGCGCTCCACCGAGCTATCTGCCCGCTTTTTGCTGATAGTCAGGTACGAGAGAGCTATTTGGACGATGAAGGCAAGGATGGAGAGCGCGAAGGAGAGCAAGAGCTTTCCCAAGAGCGCGCTCGAATAGTCGGTCTGGTAGGAGACGAAGATGACGATCGGGCCGATGACCTGCAATAGGAGAGTTGAAAGCCGTTCAACCATCGCTTCGGTTATGATCTGGCTCTTGGCACAGACCACACCGATAGCAAGGATGAAGAACATCGTCATGATCTGGGTGAGAACGATGGCTGCCACAGTCGTTACAAGTCCACGCGGTTTTGGATTTCACCACGGAGATAAGCGCGTACGTTCTCAAACTCAATGGCGGCCCGGCGTACCATCGCCTCCTGGGTAAGGTAGGCCACATGGGGGGTGAGTACGGTATTGGCGGCCAGCAAGAGTGGATCGTCCCCATCGAGCGGAGGCTCTGTGTCAAAAACGTCGAGGGCGGCGCTGATCGAGCCGTCTTTGAGTGCGCCAGCTAGGGCCGCGCTATCGACGACCGGTCCTCGTGCACAGTTGATCAACAGCGCCCCCTTCTTCATCTTCGCCAGTTCTTTCGAGCCGATCATATGCCGGGTCTCTATGGTGGACGGGACATGGAGGCTGATGATGTCGCTGCTAGAGAGCAGCTGCTCTAACGAGAGGAAGGTCTCTGGCCGATTGTGATCAGGCTTACGCGAATAGACTACCACCTCCGCGCCGAAGGCAGAGAACAGTGCGGCGGTGCGCGCCCCGATCCGTCCGTAGCCGATGATGCCAACCCGCTTGCCGTATATCTCGCTGCCCATCAAGGAGGCGCTTGACAGGCTGGCGCGTGTCGCCCGGTCGCATTCGACGATCTTCCTCAGCGATGCCAGAGCCAAGGCGACGGCGTGCTCGGCAACTGCCTGATCCGAGTAGCCGGCGCAGTTGGTGACTACGATGCCCTGCTTTCTACACGCCTCAAGGTCGACGTGGTCAACGCCAGTGAAGGCGACAGCGATCATCTTGATCTGGGGATTGGCTACGATGGCTTCCTTCGGATACGGAGTGTTGGCGATCATGATGATCTCTTGGCCAGCAGAGCGGGCGATGAGCTGCTGCACTGTCGCCGCCTTCTGATCATAGGAGGTGAACCGATGCCCCGCACTCTCCATCTCGCGCGCAAAGGATGCAAGATCTGCGCTCTCGATACCCAATGGCTCCAACAAGCTGATCGTCATAAGATCCCCCTAGCGCCCAGCATACCACCTTTTTGTGCCTTTGTGTCAGCTATGCAACGGCCCACCAGAGGTGGCGGGCCGTTAGGTGTAGAATCGGTTGTAGGGTGCTACTACAAGAGTGCCTTGGCAGCCTCGTAGACCTTCTCACTCGTAATACCGAAGTACTCATACAGCTCTTCGGCTGGAGCCGACTCGCCGTAGGTGTGCATCCCGATGATCGCACCATCGAGGCCGACGTACTTGTACCACCAGTCGGCCCAGCCAGCTTCAACTGCGACCCTCGCCTTCACCGCCTTGGGTAGCACTGCTTCCTTGTAGGCTGCATCCTGTGCCTCAAAGATTTCGCTTGAGGGCATCGAGACCACCCGGACCGCCACCTTCTCGGAGGCGAGTTTTCTCGCTGCCTCCATGGCAAGCTCTACCTCGCTGCCGGTGGCGATGATGATCACAGCCGGCTTCTTTGCACTCTCATAGAGGGTGTAGGCGCCGCGCTCGATCAGGGCAAGCTGCTCAGCACTACGCGCTTGCGGGACGAGGTTTTGCCGACTGAGCAATAGTGCAGTGGGGCCGTCCAAGCGCTTGACGGCGCTCTTCCATGCCACCGCAGTCTCCACTGCGTCGGCAGGCCGCCAGCTCACCATCTTCGGCGTCGATCGCAAGATCGCTGCCTGCTCGACCGGCTGGTGGGTCGGCCCATCCTCTCCAAGGCCGATGGAGTCGTGGGTGAAGACGAAGATGTTGCGTATTCCCATCAGGGCACTCATACGCACTGCGTTGCGCGCATACTCCATAAACATGAGGAAGGTCGCCCCATAGGGGATGAAGCCACCGTGGAGCGCGACCCCATTGAGGATCGCGATCATGCCGAACTCACGCACGCCGAAGCGCAGATACGTTCCTTCTCCGCTATCGACGTTGAAGTCCACCACGCCCTTGTACTGGGTGAGGTTGGAGGGCGACAGATCCGCCGACCCACCGATAAGGTCGGGGATCAAGGAGCCCAGTAGGTCCAGGGCCATTTGGCTGGCCTTGCGGCTGGCCACTTTGATGCCCTCTGTTTGCCACCGTTTCACCTCGCTATCGTAGGTGTTCTCCCAACCTAGAGGAAGCTCGCCTGCCAAGCGTCGCTTCAACGTGTTCGCTTCGCTGGGGTAGGCGCGCTCGTAGCTGGCAAAGAGCTCATTCCACGCCGCCTCATCCTTTGCCCCACGTTCGCGCTGGTCCCACGCCTCATAGATCTCCTTGGAAATGTAGAAGGGCTCATCATAGGCCCATCCCAGCTGCTTGCGCACCAGGGCGACCTCTTCCTTGCCCAGTGGGGCACCATGGCTGGAGGCATCACCACCTTTGTTGGGTGATCCATAGCCGATGGTAGTGCGGCACATGATGATGGTAGGCTGGCTCGTATTGGCTTTGGCGACCTTCAGCGCCTTCTCCACCGCACCACTGTCATGCCCATCGACGTCTTCGATGACCTGCCAGCCGTAGGCTTCAAAGCGGGAGGCAGTGTCGTCGGTAAACCACTTCTTCACATCCCCGTCGATGGAGATGCCATTGTCATCATAGAGAGCGATGAGCTTGCCAAGCTTCCAGGTTCCGGCAAGGGATGCAGCCTCGTGGCTGATGCCCTCCATCAGGCATCCATCGCCGAGGAAGACATAGGTGTAGTGATCGATGATCTTGTGGTCTTTCTTGTTGAACTGCGCCCCAAGGCTCTTTTCAGCCAAGGCCATGCCAACGGCGTTGGCAAACCCCTGGCCAAGAGGACCGGTGGTAGTCTCGACACCGGCGATGAGGTGGCTCTCAGGGTGCCCTGCTGTTTTGGAGTGTAGCTGCCTGAACTGCTTGAGGTCCTCCAAGGTCACATCATAGCCTGAGAGGTGGAGCAGGGAGTAGAGCAACATCGATGCGTGCCCATTGGAGAGCACAAAGCGGTCACGGTTGGCCCAGGCGGGGTTTGCCGGATTATGGCGCATGGTGCGGCGCCACAGCACCTCAGCCATGTCGGCCATACCCATCGGGGCTCCGGGGTGTCCGCTATTGGCCTTTTGCACCCCATCCATGCTCAAAATGCGGATTGCATCCGCCAGTATCTTGCTATCCATGGTTTCCTCCAGTTGTTGGGATGGTACGTCCCGGATACACAATGTCCGGGACGCACCTATACGTTCAAGATAGCCTAACGGCCTTCAATAGTCAAAAGTCTAGAAGCTGTAGGACGCAACCAACGCAACACGCTTGAAGCCGACTTTGTCACGCAACTCCAATAGGCTGGTGTCAACATCCTTTTTCTTGTAATTGGAGAACTGCACTACTGTCAGCAGGGAGAAATTCTTGCCCAGATCGATATTGGCCAAGGCGCTTACGTCATAGAGGAAGTCACTATGGGCGCTGTCGAAGGCATTGTAGACATAACTCTCCAGCTGCGCGCCGACCAGGTTCACCTTAAGTGGCATCTGGTAGGCAAGGATATATTCGCCCTTATAGTTGAAGCCATTGACCATCGCTCCGCCGGTCTCGTACTCCCACGCTTGGCCTACACCGGCATTCGTGTATCCTTTGTAGTTCAGCTCATGGTAGGTGCGCACCAGGACGCTGGACCAATCGCCTTTGAGCACAGCCCCGGTATCGAACTGGAGGGCAAGGCCAGCGCGGCCAAAGTAGTAGACACCACCGAGCTGGTCACTGACGAGCTTGGTCCCGTTATCAAGGCGCAGGCCGTCAAGCTTCATGACCGGAAGATCCCATCCGGTCCCTGCCCCGCCGCCGAGGCTGATCTCAGCGATTGCAATCGGGGTCAAGATGACATCGATGCTGCCGGTAGCGGCGATGGGACTTGCCCCGACATTGAGCTTGACCTTCAGGTTATTGCCCGAAAAAAGCGGTCCCTCTCCCTCAAGCATCGGAATCTTGAGGCTATAGGAGATGTCGGCTTTGGCATCGAGGCTGAAATTTGCACCCACCGCTAGAGTGAGCTTTGCACTCCCAGATCCCGAGACAGCGCCAAAGAGCGTGAGGCTGATAGCCGACAGCACTACCAACAGTGTTATGAGTTTCTTCATGATGAATCCTCCAAGAATAGGCTAGGAATAGCATACCACATGAAGGAGGCTTTTGGGGGTGTTAGTTTATCGTTACTAATACAATGATATGCAAAGGTTGAGGGCGGTTACCTGGAACTGGAGGGCTACCTCAGATATGATACCCATACATGTTTTTGGAGAGAGGAAGCTCTTAGGCGGCTAAGCATAAGGGGGTTTCCTCTTCCTTTTCTCCTTCGGGGCTCTCCCCATACTTCCGTCCATCCTACTACATCTCTTGCCCCTTGTGGTAATAATCATTTATCGAATGGGCGGAAATTCTCATTCTCGGCTTAGTTCGCTTATTTTTTCATCCCCAGGCGGTTGACCTTTTTGCAAAACCCCCGCATACTCCCATCTAAATCCAGCCGTACGGTAGGATATATCCTTGAAGGAGGCACATCATGAGCATGCGTACAACCGCTGACGACTCGATCCTTCCGATGTGCCGCTGTGCACTCGCCTAAGACCTTCAAGGAACCGGAACCCTCTTTAATGAAACAAGCAAAACACCCTCGTAACGGCGCTTCAACTGACCATATGTGACGCTCTTGTTGTGCATTCTGACTTTCCACCACCAACAGGAGAACACTATGAAGCCCTATAAGTTTGAAACCATCGCACTACACAGCGGCCAAGAGCAGGCCGATATTGCCACCGGCGCACGCGCCGTGCCGATCTACCAGACCACGAGCTACGTCTTTGAGAACTGCCAGCAGGCCGAGAGGCGCTTCGACCTCAGCGAGGGTGGCAACATCTACACCCGGTTGGGCAACCCCACCCAGACAGTCTTCGAGACAAGAATCGCCGCCTTGGAGGGAGGCATCGGAGCGCTTGCCCTGGCAAGCGGATCGGCGGCCATCACGACGACGATCCTCACCCTTGCTAAAAGTGGAGACCACATCGTCAGCAGCAAACGTATCTATGGAGGCACCTTCAACCTCTTTGACCATACCCTTGCAGACATTGGCATCACCACGACCTTCGTCGACCCCTCGGACCTCGATGCGGTAGCACAGGCCATCGGCCAGAACACCCGTGCCCTCTTTGTCGAGTCGGTCGGCAATCCCAATGCAGACCTTGCAGACCTGAGAGCCCTCGCGTCGATCGCCCACGCTGCCTCAATCCCCCTGATCGTCGACAACACCTTCGCTACCCCGTACCTGTTGCGTCCCATCGAGCACGGCGCCGACATCGTCGTGCACTCAGCGACCAAGTTCATCGGAGGCCATGGCACCTCTATCGGAGGTGTCATCGTCGATGCAGGACTCTTCGACTGGAAGGCAAGCGGCAAATTCCCCTCCCTCAGTGAGCCAAATCCCTCATACCACGGGATCCGATTCACTGAGGCGGCAGGCCCTGCTGCCTTCATCGCGAAGGCACGGGCGGTAACCCTTCGCGATACCGGCGCCTGCCTCTCCCCCTTCCACTCCTTTCTCTTCATCCAGGGCCTTGAGACACTGGCTCTTCGATTGGAGCGCCACGTGTCCAACGCACAGCGGGTAATCTCATACCTGGTGGGCCATCGACAGGTGGCGCGCGTCAATCACCCAAGCCTTTCCTCCCATCCTGACCACGAACTCTACCGCCGATACTTCCCAGGCGGGGGGATCAGCATCTTCACCTTCGACCTTGCAGGATCGGAGGAGCAGACACGCCGGTTCATCGACTCCTTGAAGCTCTTTAGCCTCCTGGCAAACGTAGCTGACATGAAGAGCCTGGTCATCCATCCGGGCAGCACCACCCACTCCCAGCTCACTGACGAGCAGAAGAGAGAGCAGGGAATTCTGCCCACCACAGTGCGCCTCTCCATCGGGTGCGAGCACCCCGATGATCTGATCGACGACCTTGAGCAGGCCTTCGCCGCCCTAGGAGGTGCATGATGCCAGTGACCATCGCAGAAGGCCTAGCGGCCATCGAGACGCTGAAGAGCGAGAACATCTTCTTCATGACCGCCGAGCGGGCTGCCCACCAGGATATCCGCCCCCTTCAAATCGCCATCTTGAACCTGATGCCCGACAAAGGCCGCACCGAGGAGCAGTTCCTCCGTCTTTTGGCCAATACGGCGCTGCAGGTTGAGGTGACCTTCCTCACCACGGCAAGCTATCAGAGCAAGCACACCGCCCAGGCCTACCTCAAGGGCGTCTACAAGACGTTCGCCGACGTAGAGGACCTGCACTACGATGGCTTGATCATCACCGGCAGCCCGGTAGAGCAGATGCCGTTTGAGGCGGTCGCCTACTGGGAAGAGCTTGTACAGATCCTCGATTGGGCAAAGCGGCGGGTCTACTCATCCCTCTTTGTCTGCTGGGCCGCCCAGGCTGCGCTCTACCACTACCACGCCATCGCCAAGCACCCCCTTGATGAGAAACTCAGCGGCATTTACGTCCACGAGGTGATCGCTAAGGACCATACCCTGGTACGAGGATTTGACGACTGCTTCCTTGCCCCTCACTCCCGCCACACCGCAATCGATGAACGGGCCTTTGAGCAGCATCCGAACCTGGTGGTCATCGCCCGATCGGATGAGGCGGGTCTCTACCTCGGCTCTTCAGGCGACGGACGGATGATCTACGTCACCGGCCACAGCGAGTACGACCGTCTGACGCTGGACAATGAGTACCGCCGGGATCTGGGACGGGGCCTGAACCCCAAGAAGCCGGTCAACTACTACCAGGACGGGAGAGTGAGCGTCAGCTGGCGTTCACATGCCAACCTACTCTTTGCCAATTGGCTTAACTACCATGTCTACCAGGCCACGCCGTACCACCTCGATCAGATCGAGAGGATGGCACGACAGAGCTGAGTGATCTCGCCCTTCATGTCTTCGATCCTCTCGTCGCTGATGAAGGCGATACTCCCCTCACCCACCCCCGCAGCCCAGTTGATCGAGTATACGAGACCCAGGTGGGGGATCTCTTTTTCGGCGAGCAATGTCGCCTCACCGCCAAGGGTCATGCCCACCACATCAAAGCCCTGGCGTGCGAAGAACGCAATCTCAGCCTTCGTCTCAAGACGAGGTCCATTGGTCGTCACATAGACCAGATTGTCGACCAGGTCGGCCCGTGCCTGTCGGGCTCGATCTCTCAATAGTGGGCTGAAGCACTCATCGACTCGCGCATGTTTCACCGTCCCCTCGTCAAAGAAGGTGTGGACTCGGCCGGTGAAGTCCACATAGTCGCCCACGATCCCGACCTCCCCCGGTCGCAGGCGATTGGTGACCGAGCCCACTGCATAGATGGCGACAGTCTCGGTCACGTGGTAGTCGGCGAGCGCCTGGATGTTGGAGCGGTGGTCGATCATATGCGGGGCAACACTGTGCCCTGAGCCATGGCGGGGGAGGAAGATCAGCCCCTCATCGGCGCCCTCTCCAAGATAGAGCTCAACCTCGCCATACCGAGTGCGTACCACCCGCTGTGAGAGCGAAAGGCCTTCCATCCGGTCAAATCCGGTTCCTCCGATGATCGCCTTCATACAAAATGCTCCTTGACCTGTCTGCTTTCCAAAATTCCCTTGGGGGTGACCACCCGATCGACCAGGTTTGCCTCGATGATATCGAAGGCAGGGTAGTACGCTCCCACCTCAGCGATGGTGGTCGGCCTGTTGAGGCACTCCTTCATCTCACGGGGATCACGCTCCTCCATGACCAGGTCCCTGCCATCGGCTTTGGTTGGGTCCGGGGAGATGGCAAAGGCGTAGTATGGCAGGCTGTGGTAGTGGGCGGCGATGGCATTGGCTCGTGTGCCGACCTTGTTGACCACCGTCCCATCCATACACAACACATCGCAGGCGGTCATGTACGAGTCAACCTTGCCCTCTCTCATCAGATTCGCCCCTGCCCCATCGGCAATGATGATCACATCAATGCCCATCTGATGCGCACTAGGGGCAGTGAGACGACTGCCCTGCAGATAGGGACGTGTCTCATTGACATAGAGGGTGATATGCTTGCCTGCCTCCTGGGCGTAGGCGAGGCTGTAGAGCAGGGTATGCTCAGCAAAGCAGGTGGTGAGCACAGAGTCGCCATCGCTGATGAGGGTACTGCCAAGCCGTCCCATCCGATGGTAGAGTTCATCATACTCAACGAGAATCGCTTCTACATCGGCTTGGACACGCTCCATCGCCTCATCGAGGCTTCGGTAGGGGGCAAGCAGGCCGGTGAGGGCGCGTCTCATCGTTGTATTGGTCGGACGAGCCGCGCTGAGGGCCTTCGCTGCCTCACTGAAGGTAGATAGCGCGCCGGCTGCCCTTCCCTCCCGTATCAGATCGCGGACAAAGCACATCGAGAGCAGGGCGACCTCAAGCGGCCCTCCTCCTTGGGTTACCATTTGACGCAAGGCGAGGGCTACCTCTTCGATGGTCGAGCAGCGCACGAATTCGCGCCCAAAAGGATAGGCTCTCCGATCTCCGATCAGGAGGGTCCCTCCCTCAAGACGGGCGATGTTCTCATGCTGTAGCAGATAGGGTGTTATAACCATAAGTGCTCCCAATGGCCTTCAAGGTCGAGGGCGATGAGCGTTCTAAGGCTCTCATCAGAAGTGGGACCGGCGACCGCTATCGCCTTCTGGCCATAGGAGAGGGTCGCTGCTGTTGGGATGGCCAGATCGATCGTTTGCATCGTTGACTCCTTTGGGCCAAGCCTACCACGTACAGGTGAGGCGACGCAATCTGAAGAAGTGTGGAGATACCCCCAATACATTGACGTTTGGCTGAAGAGTCCGTAC
>LVBE01000046.1 GCA_001603105.1 Spirochaetales bacterium Spiro_03 | reverse complement strand
CGACTCAGCGCATCGAGGACTCCTATGCTGACCTTGATGGGGTGCTCTCCCTCTGTAATGTCGAGCACCTGTCTGTCTACTGCCTCACCATAGAAGAGGGGACGGCCCTGTGGCGTGACGTCAAGAGCGGCAAGGTCGGAGTCTATGATGAAGATGAACAAGAGCGGTTTTTGCGTGCATTGTGGAGGCGCACAGCCGAGTTGGGTTTTGAGCACTACGAGATCAGCAACTTTGCCAAAGGTGGACAGTACAGCCGCCACAATACGGTCTATTGGAAGAGTGGTGATTACCTGGGCCTTGGCTCTGGCGCCGCCTCGACTATTGAGGGCGCGCACCTGGAGCAAACGCAGTCGTTCGTCCAGTATTGCAAAGGCCCGGCCTTCAGCGGCTATGAGGTTGAATATACGACCGTCTCAGAGCGAATTGAGGAGTATCTGATGATGGGATTGCGTACTAGATGGGGTATCGACAAAGGACAATTCGCCCGGCGCTTTGGGTGCAGCTTTGATGAGCTCTTTGGCCATGTTCTTGTCTCCTTCGAAAAGAATTGGTATATGGACAACCAACAAACTTTTGCAATGACAGAAGATGGGTGGATGCTGCACGATGAGGTCCTGCTACGGCTGGTGATGGAAATTCCGCAAAGCCTTGACCGCACCTAGCGGTTGTGATAGCGTAGGAGAGTCTTACACACGTTCATCCTATAACAGTATACGAGGTTCATACTATGTCCGGCCACAGTAAATGGGCAACGATCAAGCACAAGAAGGGAGCGGCTGACGCCAAGCGCGGGCAGAAGTTCACCAAACTCATCAAGGAAATCAGCGTAGCGGCAAAGATGGGCGGACCTGACCCCGACTCAAATGCCCGCCTGAGGACTGCCATTATCAAGGCACGGGCAGAGAACATGCCCAAGGACAATATCGACCGGGCCATCAAGAAGGGCTCAGGGGAGATGGATAGCTCGACCTTCTATGAGCTGACCTATGAAGGCTATGCCCCCGGTGGCGTCGCCCTGATCATCGACACCCTCACCGACAACAAGAACCGGACCGCCAGCGATGTACGTGCCGCGTTGACCAAGGGCGGAGGCACCTTGGGAGCCAGTGGCTGTGTCTCCTATATGTTCCAGACCAAGGGTATCATCTCCTATGACGCTGAAAAATACGCCGAAGAGGAGATCTTTGAGGTGGCTCTCGAGAATGGGGCCGATGATGTCGTAGGCGAGGATGGCATCATCGAGGTCATCACCACGCCGCAGGATTTTGCCTCGGTCCTTGAGGCGATGCAGGCTGCCGGCTTTGAGCAGCTGAGCGCTGAGGTGGAGAAGGTCGCCGACCAGACGGTGCTGCTCGATGCAGAGAAGGCACGCAAGGTGCTGAAGATCGTCGATCGCCTTGAGGAGCTCGACGATGTGCAGCAAGTCTCGACCAACCTTGAGCTGCCCGATGACTTTGACGAGGAAGACGAATAAGAGGCATGAGAATCCTCGGTATTGACCCAGGGATCGCACAGACAGGCTGGGGCGTTGTTGACTCCAATGGGCAGCAAAGCCGGCCTGTTTCTTTTGGGGTCATCAGGACGGCGACGAGCCTGAGCGAGGAGGAGAGGATCCATCGCATCGCAGAGATGGTCGGCCAGCTTGCGACCGAATACAAAGTCGCCATTTGCGGTATGGAGGATATCTTCTTTACCAAGAACATCTCCAGCGCAATCCCGGTGGCCAAGGTCATCGGTGCATGCATTCACCAGCTGGCGATTTTGGACATCGAGGTACGCCTCTTTAGCCCGGTGACCATCAAGACAGCGGTTACCGGCTACGGGGCTGCCCAGAAAAAGCAAGTGCAGGAGATGGTGCGCCTGATCCTGGGCTTTGAACAGATTCCCAAGCCCGACCACGCAGCTGATGCGCTGTCGGCGGCGATCTGTCTTGCTGTGCACGATTCAACGCAGACGAGGATACGTGGCCTATGATCAACGCAGTAATCGGAGATATCATCCACATTTCGGAGAATGAGGCGATCGTACGCGCCGGCAACCTTGAATATGCAATCTCCGTCACCGCCCAGACAGCCAGTGCGCTGAGCAACCTCCAAGGTGAGCAGCGCCGGGCAGTCCGCCTGCTCACCGTCCTGATCCACCGCGATGACTCGATGAGCCTCATCGGCTTTTTGGAGTCAAGCGAGCGTGAGGCGTTCTTGCAGCTGCAGACCGTCAGTGGCATCGGGGTCAAGCAGGCGTTGAAGATCCTCGGAGGCATCAGTGTACGTAACCTCATCGAGGCCCTCGATAGCGGAAACCTGAAGCTGCTCTCATCGATTCCCGGCATTGGGCCGAAGACCGGCCAGAAGATGATCTTGGCGCTACGCAACGTCCTCGTCCTCGATGACCAAGACCAGATGGTCCCCAAGGGCGAGAGCAAGCAACGCTCAAAGTGGAGCGACATCATCACCGCCTTGGTGGACATGGGCTACGACCGCAGACGAGTCGAGGAGCTCATCGATGAACAGCTCGCACAGAACAAGGAGACGATCGCCTCGTTGGGACACCATGAAGCCGAACAGTTGCTCTTCCGTCAGGCGATCAAGTATCTAGCATAGGAGTGTGGTGTGGACGAACATGACCGAACCCTAGGAGACCTATTGGAGAGTTCAATCGTCTCCACATCCTTCCAGTCCGAGGCGGACCGGCAGGAGAATATCCTCAGGCCCAAGCTGCTAGCTGACTTCCAAGGCCAAGCGCGGCTGAAGGAGAACCTCGCCGTCTTCATCAAGGCTGCCCGTAGCCGCGGCGAGGCCTTGGACCACACCTTCCTCATCGGACCGCCGGGGTTGGGTAAGACCACCCTCGCCTCGATCATCGCCAATGAGATGGAGGCGGAGATCCGCATGACCAGCGCCCCGGCCTTAGACAAGCCGAAGGACCTTGCTGGCATCCTGACCAACGTCACCGAAGGCTCGGTCTTCTTTATCGACGAGATCCATCGCCTCAAACCAGCGTTGGAGGAGATGTTGTACATCGCCATGGAGGACTACGAGATCGATTGGGTCATCGGCCAAGGGCCTGCGGCCCGCACCATGCGCATTCCGCTGCCACGCTTCACGCTTGTGGGAGCAACGACAAAAGCCGGCAGTGTCTCCAGCCCATTGGCCAGCCGTTTTGGCATTACGGCCCACATCGAGTTCTACAACGAAGAAGAGCTCAGCCAGATCATCGAGCGCAGTGCCGCCATCATGGAAGTCGATATTGAAGCCGATGCCATCGCCGTGTTGGCGCGATGCAGCCGTGGCACCCCCCGGATCGCCAACCGACTGCTCAGGCGCCTGCGTGACTTCGCCTCGGTCATCGGCGATGGGCACATCACCGTTGAGGTCGTCGATTTCGGCCTCGGTCGGCTGGGTATCGATGGCCAGGGCCTTGAGCGGCAAGACCGCAATATCCTGAGGACCATCATCGAGTTCTATGGCGGCGGTCCGGTCGGGGCAGAGACGCTCTCCATCTCGGTGGGCGAAGCCATCGAGAGCCTTGAAGACTTCTATGAGCCGTACTTGATCCAAAAAGGGTATCTGAAGCGGACCCCGCGTGGACGGATGACGACCAAACTCGCCTATGATCTTCTCAATATCCCCTGTCCAAGGAATCTCGATGACAATCAAGGAATTCTCTTTTGACCTACCCGAGCACCTGATCGCCCAGTATCCCACCGATCGCAGGGGAGAGGAGCGGCTGTTGGTGCTCGATCGAGCCAGTGGCGCCATCGTCGATGAGACGATGGCTTCGTTCGCACGCTATCTGGATCCTGGTTCATTGTTGGTCGTCAACAATTCTAAGGTCCGCAAAGCCCGTGTCTATGGCCAAAGTGACAGCGGCTCACTGGTCGAGTTTCTCTTTTTGGAGGAGCTGTTGGACCACAGTTGGTTGGTGATGACCACCAAGGCGAAGAAACAGCGCCTGGGAAGGCGCTACCGCTTTGCCACCCAAGATGGAAAGCGCCAGTGGCTGGCCACGATTGTCGCCGTCCATGATGATGGGACGCGTTCGCTGCGCTTTGACTCGATCATCGATGAGCACTTCTTTGCGCAAATCGGCCATGTGCCGCTACCGCCGTACATCAAGCGCGAAGACACGCTTGCCGACGAAGGGCGGTATCAGACAATATATGCAAAGAGTGAAGGGTCGGTTGCCAGCCCGACCGCCGGGCTACACTTCACCGACCAGATCATGGGCGCTATCCGACAACGGGACATCGAGATCTGCGAGGTGACGCTGCACGTCGGCCCCGGGACTTTTTTGCCGGTGCGTAGCCCCACCTTGGAAGAGCATCAGATGCATTGGGAGCGCTACGAGATCTCCGCCTCAGCCGCTGATGCCGTCACACGCGCCAAAGAAGAAGGGCGGGCGGTCGTGGCGGTGGGAACGACCAGTGTGCGGACCTTGGAGAGCGCGTGGGACAGTGAACGATCCTGCCTCAAGGGCGGAAGCGGACGCACCAACCTCTTCATCAAGCCCGGCTACCGCTTCTCGGTCGTCGATCAGCTCTTGACCAACTTCCACACCCCCGAGTCAACGCTCGTGGTATTGGTCAGCGCCTTTGCCTCCAAGGATCAGATCAAAGACGCCTATCGATGGGCGGTTGAACACTCCTACCGCTTCTTCAGCTACGGGGATGCGATGTTCATTCGCTGAAGAGCGTCTTGCGTACCTGTAGAGCGATCTCCTCTTTGGTGAGGGTCCCATCGATCCTGACCAACGTGATACCTTCATCAAGAGATGCGAAGATCCGCTCATAGTTCTCCTTGACCTGGGACAGGAACTCAGATCGTTCAAAAAGTTCGGCCTCATCGCCACGGACGGCGATGCGTCGTATGCACTCCTCAATGGGGGTGTCGATGAAGAAGATGTACTCAGGGCTGGGAAAGTCGTTGAGGGATGCGATGCGTTCAAAGTCACACTCAACGCTCTGGTAGGCCAAGGATGAGTAGAGGTAGCGGTCGCTGATGACGATTTTGCCCGCCTCCAGGTCAGCGACCAGGCCATAGATAGGGTTGTGCAAGTGGTCCTCACGATCGGCGGCATAGAGCAGTGCCAGGGCGAGGGGAGTGGTGACGATCTGTTTTTTCAAGATCGAGCGAACCAGCCGTCCCAGTGGCTTGTCGGTCGGCTCGAAGGTCGCCTTGCACAGGCGGTTCTGTCGGTCACATGCTTCGGCCAAGAGTTGCATCTGGGTGGTGGTGCCTGCTCCATCCAACCCCTCAAAGACGATGAAGTTCTTCAGTATTGTTGCCATGATGCGCTCCTTGCACCCAATGTACGCTAATTTGCAGGCAAGGTAAATCACAAAGTGGTGCCCAAGGCTTTGAGATTGGGCTATACTAAGCCAACGTGAGATTCCATACTACGCTCAAAGACATCATCGTCTCGATCCTCGTCCTGTTATGCTGCACCACGGTGATCTGGTGGGGAATCGGTCATCTGGGCATGACCAACCCAAGCCAGGTGTTGGCAACGACTATTGTCGAGCGCCTACAGCGGGGAGGAGAGACCACCATCACCATAAAGAGAGTCGGGCGTACCTATCTCAAAACCCTCTCGTTCGGAGAGATCGCTGTCGAACACCACGGCCAGCAGATCCTAGCCATCGATGAGCTGACGATCGAAGGCGGCCTATCGCGCCTTGCCTTCGCCCTGCTGGGCGCCAAGGCCCCGCTTTTTGTTGAAGTGCGGGGTCTAGTCGCCCATGCAGCGCTCGATTTGCCCTTTGATCTACAGGATGTTGACACCTCTTTTTCGCTACAAGGCCTCTTCTCGCCGTTGAGCGTGCAGATTTCTGTCCACGACGCGACGGCGGCCCTTGATTTTGCTGACTACAGCCTCAAGGTTGATGATGCAGACTTTGTGGTGGTAAAGAAGCCAGGGCTGACCGGCCTGAGCGCCAGCGGAGAGGCCCATAGCGCCTTTTTTGCTGGCTTTGGCGTCGATGCCGATCTCTCAAATCTGCGCTACGGCATTGATGAGACAGGGAGGATTGGCCTTGAGGCAGAGCGCATGGCACTCGATGGCGCCTATGGCAGCGCCTCTGCGCTGAGGTTGGTCGCTGCCTGGCACCCTGAGGCCACCCTCTCAGCCTCGCTATCCGACTTGAGGTGGTCAGCCTTTGCCACCACCTTGGCTACAAGCCAGATCTCTGCCCGCTTGACCATTGCCGACAACACGATCAAGGAGTACGCCTTCTCGGTCGCAGACCTTGCTGCCACACAAGGTGGTTGGCAGGCAACAGGTCCGGCAATGACCGTCAGCATAGCAGGGGATGAAGATGGACAGCACCACACCCTCAGCCTTGCCAGCCGCAGCGAAGAGAGCTTCTTCGTCTCTGGTGAACGCGTTGGCGCCTTTGAGGCGCACACCTTGTCCGCTCACCTTGACTGGGAACGGGGCAAGACAATCGAAGGGACAGTCAATCTCTCTTCTCTCTCCTATGGCCAAGTGGTGACGTTGCAGGCGCTGAATCTCTCTCATCTCTCCTATGACGTGGCAAGCGGGGATGTGGAGGCTGCCTTCAGTGCCGCAGCCGATGCCCTGCTGCCTGCTGGCTATGGAGGCGTCAAGGCACCACTGTCGATCAAGGGTGGGTATCAGAAGGAGAGTGGGACGATCACGGCGACGGCTCACATGGATAGCGTTCAAAGCACCCAGATCAACGAGCCCTTTGACCTGACGCTCTCATACCAGAGCCGCGGCCGTGACGCACAGCTTGAAGCAGAGGTTGAGATTGTTGGCCAAGCAACCCTCTCAGCCCTCGTCAACCGACGTGAAGGGGAGACGAGCGCCCGTCTCAATGGACGGTTCAGTGACCTACGTGGGCATACGCTCGCCCCGCTTTTGGATGAGCGGGCCCCATTTCTGAAGCCGTACTTGCACACAGGGACCGCTCTTACCGGTAACCTCGCCTTCAACGCCAGTGAAACCGGCGGTGTTGTGAGCGGACGGATCGCAAGTGAACTGGCCCTCATCGATGCCAAGATCGGAACCCGCGCCATCGATGCGGGCTTTACTATCCTCGGCTCACTTGAGGATGATCGGCTCACCGTATCGTCGCTGGCGCTGGCCACCAGCGGCTACCGTCTCTCATTCAATGGGTCTACCACGATCAACTACTGGCTCCCCAAAGGCGAGCTCTCGCTGGTTCGAGTCGCCGATGGGCGCTTATTGGCCCAAGCGACGCTGGTGGACCTGCCCCCATCGAGTTACGGGTTTTCTGTCACCACATCAGCAGAAGTGCCCGTCAAGGTCGATGGGATAGTGGGAAAACTCACACCCAATACCATCGGAGGTGAGGCGACCTTGAACCTCTTGGGTGAAGAGACCCCCTTTACCTTCGACCTGGCAACCGACACCCTCGCCCTGAGCATCGAACAAGAGGGTCACCTCACCCTCACCGCATCACTTGCACCGCCTCAGGAGCTGACGGTCAAAGGCGACCGTTTCACCCTCGGAGGGGTGGGGACCACCTTCAGTGGTCTGATCGAAGCCACCTTCAAGAGCCTCGATGAGTGGAGCATCACCAGTCCAGACTTCGAGCTTGCAGCGATCGGGTTCAGGGGCCGGCGCTACGACCTCTTCTCTCCGTTCAGCGCCCGCAGTACCGATATCGCCATTCCCTCTTTCACCATCAAAAGCGGTGAAGAGCAGCTCTCAGGTTCCCTCTCCTACACAGGATTTGACCTTGTACGCCTCAAGAGCGCAGGCTTCATCGCCCCCTATGAGGCCGCCCTTGTCGCACCTGGCTTCGCCAAGATCACCGTCTCCTCCACTACCAGCGAGGCGAATCTGACCGCCCGCCTCAACGACGTGCCTCTTGACCGCTTCATCGAGGTCGGAGGCGATCCGCACCTCGATCTTTCGCTGGTAGGGTGGATCGGCTCTAGCGGGGCGATGGCCGCAGACGGGTCCTTTGCCTGGGAGGATAACCGCTCTCGGATGTCTGCGAGCTTTACCTTCGATGAGCGCTCCATCTCACTCTTTGATACCTCCTACCGTAACGGAGAGCTCACCTTCAAAACCGATCAGGCTCTCCTGGAGGACGGCAAGCTGAAGGTGGCAGGGGCCTTTGACCATGTACGCCACCTCTCCTATATCGACCAAGACTCACATATCACCGTCTCACTCGACCTCTCTCTAGGCTCAAGTGAAGGTCTTGTCAATCTGGTACGTAACCGCCACAGGCTGCTTGACCGGCGCCTTGAGGCGAATCTGAGCATCGGCGATGTACTGCTCTACGGCGAGGGCGGCATCGCCGATGCTACCATCGCTTTGGTGTGGGAAGAGGGGAGGGTCGAAGGCAGATCCGAACTGCTCTCCTTCTTCTACGACACGACAAACGCCCACTTCGCCCTCGATGCAAAGCCGCAGTTCGGCATCGGCTTGTCGGCGCGCGGCAGCCTTGGCGCTACTGACTTCGCTGTCGTGATCTCCGACATATACCTGCCGCTGACGATGCTCAACCGCACCTTCCTCAAGCCGGTCTTCCTCTTTAAGAGCGGCTATGGGCAAGGGGAGATCCGCCTCGGCGGCAGTCGCGATGCCATCCGTCCCTACGGCCAGCTGTTCGTCAATGCCACCGAGATGTTCGTTTTTTGGCTACCCGATGATCAGATCCACATGAAGGGTGTCAGTGTCTCCATCGATGGAAACCGGGCCACGACCGGACGGGTGCCGTTCTTCTCCACCAATAGCCGGACACAGAAGACCGTCCACGGCTGGGGGGACCTGTCGGCACACTTCGATGGGTTGACGCTGCTGAACTATGAGATCCACGCCGATAGCCTCGATGCCCCGATTTTCGTCTGGATTCCGATGTCCGGCTACGAGGTGGACATCCAAGGGTACGCCATCGGCACCTTCAACCTCTTTGGCATCGGCTTTGAGACGTGGCTCGACGGGGATGTGACTATCAGCGACATGAACATGACACTGGGCATCAGGGGCCTGCCTGACTGGTACGTGCCCGCTTATCTGACGACTACCCGCTTCAACGTCACCACCGCCAAAGGCGTGACCTTCTTCTACCCCAATACCCCCACCCCGATCATCAAGGCGACACTGACCGAGCATCAGAAGTTCAGCTTTACGTACGACCACCTACTGGATGAGTTTGAGATCGATGGGGTCTTCGCCTTCCGTAGCGGAGAGATCTTCTACTTTCAGAAGAACTTCTTCATCACCGAGGGCTCGATGGTCCTGCACACCGACGCTCTCATCGGCCGCTCAGCCATCATCCCGCGCATCAACCTCAGGGCAAAAGTCACTGACTTCGATGAGCAGGGTAACCGCATCGACATCTTCTTGGTCCTGCGCGACTCAAACCTCACGACGCTGAATCCATACTTTGAATCGATCCCGGCCCGGGAGGTCAACGAGATCATGGAGATCCTTGGCCAGTCGATCCTCCCTAGTGGCGCGTGGGGAGAGATCGGTCTCTACAGCGTCGCCAGCCTCGCTGCAGCGGCTACCGATGTGGCTGAGCGTCTTGGCTTCTTGGAGGTGAGCCAGACGACGCTGCTCACCGAAGCGATCCGAATTTCGCTGGGCATGGATATGTTCTCCATCCGCTCCAACATTGTGCAGAACATCCTCTTCGACGCCTTGCCGGTGACCGGCATGATGGGCTCGCTCTCCCCGATCGCCCGCTATCTGCACAACACCTCGATCTTCATGGGCAAGTACATAGGCACCAACTTCTTCCTGCAGGCCCTGATCCATCTCAGTGCCATGGAACGCTCAAAGGTAGCCACATCGTTCCTCTCGCCGGACCTCTCCATCGACTTGGAACTCTCCCTCGATTGGGAGAATCCACTGGCGACGGTCTCCTTCTTCACCCAGCCACATGAGTTGTCCTTCACCAATATTTTGGATACCATGGGCTTTAGTGTAACCAAACGAATCGTGCTTCGTTAGTGGTTGAGAAGGGGAGACCTATGAAGAGAGAGACGCGACGTATTTTCCTGTCCATCATGATCATTGTAACTGTGGCCGTCGGCCTTGTCAGCGCCGCTGACAACGAGCCGTGGTACTATGGCAAGCGAATCGCCCTCTTTACTAACCACAACCTCGAGCATGTCAAGGAGAGCACGATCCTTGACCTCCAATACCCCTATATAGGCAAGACCTTCAGCGATGAGCTCTTCGATGAACTGCAATCCAAGCTCTACGACCTGGACAGTTTTCTCTACTTTCTCGCCGATGCAAACCGCACCGGCGAAGGGGGCAATGAACTGGCCATCGACTTCACCTTCTATGAGCTGCCGTACATCACGGCGGTGACTGTCGAGGGCAATAGTGGCATCAAGACCAAGGACATCAACAGTGCCATCACAGCCAAGGAGGCTACCTTTCTCGATGAACAGGCGATCGCAGCGAGCAAGAGCGCGATCGTAGCACTCTATCGAGAGAAGGGATACGCTGATGCGAGTGTCGATGTTCAGAGCACCATTGATGAACAGGCCAATACTGCAAATCTGAACGTTACGGTCAACGAAGGGCGGCAGAAGCGTGTCGGACAGATTGCGTTCAGTGGCAATGACCACGCTTTGGGCGAAGTGCTCGCCAAGCAGCTTGGTACCAAGGCAGTCAGTTACTTCAACAGCGGTTACTACAACCCTGTCACCGTCGAGAGCGACAAGGAGAAGATCGTCTCCTACTACCAGAGCAAAGGATACGTCGATGCCCAGGTCAAGGATGTCATCGTCGAGGACATCAGCGCCGAAGATGACAAGTATGAGCGTCTGAAACTCACCTATGTCGTCGATGAGGGTGAGGCGTGGTTCTTTGGCTCCATCCGCGTCGAAGGGAACACCGTCTTCAGCGATGAGCAATTCGCGGCCTTGGTGACGATGAAAGAGGGTTCTCCCTTAGACCTTTCTAGGGTGCAGAAGGAAGTTGGCCAGGTGACCGACCTGTACTGGAACAACGGCTACATCTTCAACCTCATCAGCACCGATGAGATTCGCGATGAACAGACGCATACCATCTCGTATCTCTTGAAGGTCCAGGAGAACCAGCAGGCGGTCATCGAGGAGATCCGCATCGAAGGGTTGACCAAGACCAAACCGTACGTCTTTGAGCGGGAGCTGGTCTTCAAGGTCGGTGATGTGTTCAGCAAGGAGAAGTTGATCCGCAGCGCCCAGAACATCTACAACACCCTCATCGTCACCGATGTGCAGTTCGACATCATCAGCGGCAAGCAAGAGGGGACCGTCATCCCGATCTTCACCGTCACCGAGGGCAACCAGATGGATATCCAGTTCGGCGCCACCTTCGGTGGGAACGTCGATGGATTCCCCGTCAGCGGGTTTTTGCAGTGGTCGGACAAGAACCTCGGCGGCAGTGGCCGGGACTTGGCCATCGCCACCAACCTCAGCCCCGATACCCAGAACGTCTCCATCTCCTTCAGCGATGGATGGGTAGGAGACCGACGCTGGTCCAACGGACTGTCCTTCAGCTTCGAGCGCAGTGAGAAGAAGAACGCCCTGCAGCGTGGAGTCGGTAGCGCCTACTACAGCGGTCATGGTGAAGAGGCGTACCCGCTGGGCTACCTCTCACAGGCCAGCTATGAGGCAGCAGGCCAGGCCCTGCCGGATGCCCAGCACCTGATGCACTATGACTACTATCGCATCTCGCTCGGCTACAACACCGGCTATACGTTCATGTTCGCCCCAGGATCGTTGACCATCGGCGGGGGAGTGACCATCGGGCTGAACTACGCCGACTACGAAGATCACATCTACGACCCGTACGAGAAGTTGATTTGGCGTTACCACCAGAGGTGGCAGTTCTCCAACCGCCTCTCTCTCTCCTTCAGCTGGGACGGGCGCGACCGGATCGAAAACACCAGCCGTGGCTACTATCTTAGCCAGAGCTTCACCTACGCAGGCGGCATCCTCGGCGGCCTGTCCAACTACATCCGCACCTCCACCAGCGCCAGCGCCTACACGACGCTGTGGACCTTCACCCTTGACGAGAAGAAGGCAAACGTCGTCCTAGGGGCGACCAGCACCATCAGCGCGATGCTGCCGCAGTTCTATAAGAACAAAGATAGCGGTGTATTGGGCTGGTACGATGCCAAGATGGGAGCTACGCGCTACGAGATGCTCTACATCGATGGCATGAACATTGGGCGCGGCTTCAACGTCATCTTCGACCAAGCCTACCTGTGGGACAACCAGCTCTCAGTCAGCTGGCCACTGGCACAGAACGTTCTTGCCGCTGAGCTCTACGTCAGCGCAACCGGGGTGAGCACCGACCTTGCCCGCATCGGGATGGGGGACTTGGCGTGGTACTTCAGCGCTGGAGGGGGCATCAAGCTGAAGGTCCCCGGCTTCCCCCTTGGCCTCTATCTGGTCAAGAACGCAAGCTACATCGACGATACCTTCGTGTGGAAGGGAGGCAATTTCTTCAAGGGCAAGGATGAGCACAGTGGCCTTAGCCTCGTATTGGCCATCACGACGACCCTGTATTGATAATGGAACAAAGAGCTGAGCGCACCCCGATGATGGTGCAGTACCACCAGATCAAGAGCGAAAACCGCGACTCGATCCTCTTCTTCCGCCTCGGTGACTTCTACGAGATGTTCGAGGAGGATGCCGTCACCGTCAGTGGGCTGCTCAACCTCACCTTGACCAAGCGCAACGGGATCCCGATGTGCGGTATCCCGTACCACGCAGCCAAAAACTACATCAAACGCCTACTCGATGCTGGAATGAAGATCGCCATCTGCGAGCAGACCACGCTCAATGAAACGGGCAGGGGACTGGCCACGCGCGAGGTGGTGCAGATCGTCACGCCAGCCACGGTCGTAGAGGATGACTTCCTTGACAGTCGAAGCGACTCCTTCGTTCTCGCCATCGCCCTCTTTGGCGATGAGATAGCGACCAGCTACGCCGACCTTTCCAGCGCCCAGTTCTTTTTGCGCAGCCTCGAGCGCGATGGGCGCTATCTCGCCCTTTCCAGCCTCATCGAGGAGATCAGGCCCACCGAGATCCTCGTCAACGAGGATTCCTACTACGGCGATGGTCCGCTCAAGGATCTGCTGGACTCCACCAGAGCGATGATCACCAAACTGCCGCCCTGGCACTTTGCAATAGAGGGAGGAGTGCAACGCCTCTGCTCCCACTTTGATGTTGCCACCCTCAAAGGCTTTGGCCTTGAGGGCAGTGAGGCCGTCATCGCCGCAGGCGGTGCACTAATCTGGTATCTGGGTGAGACAGCGAAGGCGAGTCTTGCTCACCTGAGATCTTGCACCCTCGTAGATCAGAGCCACTTTCTTCGCATCGACGAGGCGAGCCGACGTAGCCTTGAGCTCTTCACCAACCAGATCGACGGCTCGTCCCGGTTCTCCCTGTTCGCTTCAATCGACCGGTGTCGTACCAGCATGGGTTCGCGCAAGCTCAAGCGATGGCTCGCCAGCCCACTGACCGATATAGACGCGATCCTCTTTCGCCAGCGGTGGGTCAACGACTTTGTCGACGACCGAAGCGAGCTCAATCGCGTACGGTCGCTGCTCAAAGAGGCCTTGGACCTGGAACGTCTTGCCAGCCGCCTCAGCATGGCACGCCACCTGCCCAAGGACCTGGTGGGCATCAGCACGACCATCAAGACGTTCTTTGCCGTGATGGAGAGCCGATATGCCGAGCTCTTGGATAGCGCCATTGACGAAACTCAATTGAAATGGCTCATTGATCTGGCACAGAAGATCGATCGTGCCATCAATGCTGCATGGCAGGGAGGCTTTGAGGAAGGGCGGGTCATCCTCGATGGCTACGACCAGATCCTCGATGAGAAGCGCAGCCTCAAAGGGGGTGGAGCTGCGATGCTGGAAGCCTACCTCGGACAGGTCAGGGAACAGACCGGGATCAGTCAAATCAAGCTGTCCAGCAACAAGGTCCACGGCCACTTTCTTGAGGTCTCAAAGATCCATGCCGCCAAGATGCCATCAGCCTTCTTTCGCAAGCAGACGCTGGTCAACGCCGAACGGTTCTCCAGCGATGAGCTGATCGCCTTGGAGGAGAAAATCCTTTCCAGTAGCTTTGAGGCTGAGAAGCGCGAACGGGAAGTCTATGAGGCGGTGGTAGGTCACGCCCAGCAGGCCAGGGCGCTGCTGTTGGCCATCAGTGGATTTCTCAGTGACCTGGACGCCCTCGCCTCGATGGGATGGCTTGCCATCGAGCACAACTACTGTAAGCCGACCTTTACCGACGAAGATCAGATCTCCATCGTCCAAGGGCGCCACGCTGTGGTGGAGCAACACCTCGGCGTCGGTCAGTTTGTCGCCAATGACCTGACGATCCATAGCGCAGGAGAGCGGTTTTGTCTGATCACCGGCCCGAACATGGCCGGAAAATCCACATTCCTACGCCAGAATGCCCTCATCGTCATCCTTGCCCAGATAGGGGGGTGGGTACCGGCAAAACAGGCACGCCTTGGCATTGTCGACCGGCTCTATTGCAGAGTCGGGTCAGCTGACAACCTAGCCCGAGGGGAGTCGACCTTCCTCATCGAGATGCAGGAGGCCGCCCATATCCTCAATACCGCTAGTCGCCACTCGTTTGTCATCGTTGACGAACTGGGACGCGGAACCTCGACCCAGGATGGGATGGCCATCGCCTATGCGGTGATGAGACGACTCATCGCCTTGGGGGCCAAGACGCTCTTTGCCACCCACTATCATGAGCTTGCCCACACCGATACCAGCAGTGTCCAACTGCTCACCCTTGAAGTCAGTGAGAGCGGGTCTCGGATCCGATTCCTCAAGCGTGTAATAGATGGGATCGCAAACTCCTCCTACGGCCTCAATGTCGCACGTATGGCAGGCATCGGGCGCGACGTGCTCAAGGAAGCCCGACACTTTCAGAGACAGCACTTCGCCGAGTACGACCTGGGCAGTCAGCAAGGCAACCTCTTTACCGCTATCGGCATCGACGACGATGAGAGCTTCTTTCACAATGAAGGTGAGGAGGAGGTACTATCGCGCCTGCGTTCCTATGCTGTTGAACACTCCTCTCCCATCGATGCGCTCTTGCTGGTAAAAGAGTTACAAGAGATGCTCAAGAGGCAGTGATCGAGTTGGCAGGGTGCGGTGTGTTGACAAAGCCTTCGGTGCTGTGTACATTGTAGACAGGATTTGTGTTTATTGGGGATCGCCGTCCGGTGCATCCCTTTTTTATGGGGTTTGAAAGAGATATGTTGGATTCAGGATTGGAACAGAGCCCGTTGTACGTCGAGTATGCACCGCTATTGGAGCACCTTGGCCTTGACATCGTCGAGATCAGCCAGGGACGGCGCAGAGAGGGCGTACATGTCTTGATCATCGTCCTAGCCCGTGATGGGATGACGACGGTCGATCACTGCGCAGATGTCTACCGCCTGGTCTACCCGCGCATGCAGCTCGCACTCGGCGAGCGTGACTTGAGCCTGGAGGTCTCCACCCCCGGTCTTGAGCGCTCGTTCAAGGATCAGTATGAGTTCACCCTCTTTCGGGGCAGGCGCGTACGGATCTATGACAGCGGAAGGCGGGCATGGATTGGGGGCATCATCGAAGAGGTCAGTGACGATAGTGTGGTGTTATCTGCTGTGTTCGTCGAGAACCAAAGCGATGAGATTGAAGAGATGAACGTGAAATTTACAGCCATTCAAAAGGCAAAACTCGATTATAGATGGGAGGACGAGCGTCATGGCAACTGATATTGGAGACGCAATCCGCAGTATGGTAGCAGAGAAGAACATCTCTGAGGAGTTGGTGATCAGCACCATTGAAGAGATCCTTCGCGCTGCGTATAAGCGAAAATTCGGCACTGACGAGAATGCCGTCATCACCTTCAGTGATGATTATCAGAGTGTTGAGCTCTCCAGCCTGCGCAAGATCGTCGATGATGACGAGTGGTACAATGAGATCACCGAAATCCCGTTCAGCGAGGCGATCAAGATCCATGAGGACGGAGAGATCGGCGATGAGCTGCTGATCCCGGTCGACCTGAAGGAGTTCGACCGCATCAGCGTGCAGAGCGCCAAGCAACGTGCTCATCAGAGCTTCAGAGACATTCAGAAGGACACCCTCTACAGTGAGTACAAGACCAAGGAGGGGCAGCTCATCATCGGCTACTTCCGCCGCCAGCTCGAGAACGGGGATATCTACGTGGACATCGGTTCCACCGAGGGAATTTTGCCCAGGCGTAACCAGAGCAGCCGGGAAAGCTATCGGGCCAATGACAAGATCAAGTGCTATGTCGAGTCGGTTGAGAAAGCCGAGCGCAGCCTGAGGGTCATTCTCTCGCGCTCAAGCCCGGAGTTGATCCGCCGCCTCTTTGAGGTGGAGGTTCCCGAAATTGCCCAAAACCAGATCGACATCATCAAGATCGTGCGTGAGGCAGGCTACCGCACCAAGGTTGCCGTGGCGAGCAGAAACGACGATATCGATCCGGTGGGTGCCTGTGTCGGCTTGAAGGGCAACCGGATTCAGACTATCATGAGTGAAGTGGAAGGTGAGCGGATCGATATCCTCAGGTATGACCCCAATCCGGTCAACTATATCCACAACGCCCTTTCGCCGGCACAGGTCAAGGATGTGGTCATCATCGACAAGAACATCTACCATGCAGTGGCGATCGTCGATGAGAGCCAGCTGTCATTGGCAATCGGCAAGCAAGGGCTGAATGTGCGCCTGGCCAACAAGCTCGTTGACTGGATGATTGACGTCAAGACCCCCGAGCAGTTTGAGGAGATGGACATCGCCAAGGAAGCTCGCTCCCGCGCTGAGTCGATCTTCCACACCGATGATTCCTACACCTATGGTGATCAGGGTGCTGCCGTTGACGAAGGCGAAGCGTACGATGAAGAGCTGTTTGTCGATGAGGATGAGATCGCCCTCTCCGAGCTACCCCTTGGCGAGGACCTGATCAAGAAGCTGCAGTTCCATGACATCTACAGTGTCGAGGAGTTCATCAGCCTCAGTGATGAGGAGCTGAGCGCCTTCGATGACCTCAGCGAAGAGGAGCTCATCGTCATCAAGGATGTGATCAACGAGCATGTTGATATCATCGAGGACGAAGAGGATGGAGAGACCGAGTACATCTGCCCCAACTGCGGCGCATCCATCACAGAAGATATGACAGTCTGCCCGAGCTGTGGCACAGGTCTTGCATTTGAGGTAGAGTAATAACCATCCAAGAGGAAATAATGACGGAAGATAACAACAAGCCAAAAGCAACGCTGATCAAACAAGTGGTAACTCCTTCGGAAACTAAGGACGAGCCCAAGGTCGACACCAAGGAGCAAAAAAAACCAGCTCCTGAGCGCCGTCGCGTTGTCGTGGTCAAAAAGAAAGTGGTGGTTGCCAGACCCAAGGCAGAAGATCCGGCTCCTGCCGCAGCTATTGCCAGCGACGACACTGTTCGCACTGAGGAGGAGAAGCCGGCAGCGCGGGCTCGCCAGCGCGGTGTCTCGCCGAAGCTGCAATCCTCGCCGTTGCATAGCGGTCCGGTCGTAATTCGCCCGACGAACCTGCCACCGGTGCCCAACCAGGGTCTTACCGTCAAAGATCATGCGGAATTGCAGAGCCGCCCTGCTCAGACATCAGTGCCAGTCCCATCCAACGGACCGCGCGTCGCTGGCATGGTTGGCGGCCGTCCCGCTCCCGGCACCCGGGCACCGTACCAGGGTAGGCGCCCCTACCAGGGAGCGGCGGGATCCGGGGCTCCCAGTGGCCAGCGCCAAGGTGGCTATCAAGGCCAACAGCGCCCCAGCGGCGGCGGGTATCAAGGTCAGCAGCGCCCCAGTGGCGGTGGCTACCAGGGCCGTAATCCAAACTATCAGGGTGGTCGAAGCGCCCCGACAGGCCAGCAGCGCCCCCCCTATGGGCAGCAACGCCCCGGCGGCTATCAAGGCCGCCCTGGTGGAGCCAGGCCTGTTGCTGATGGAGCACAGGAGCTTGGCCAGGTAGGCCAGCAGCGTCCGGCCAAAAAGCCTTTTACCCGCAAGAGCCCCCAAACCTACAAGAAGCGCAATGCTGAAGAGGAGAAGGAGTTCCAGATTCAGCGGCGCAAGGAACAAGCTGCAGCAAAACTTGCATCGGTACCAAAGACCATCGACATGATGGAGGTCATCACCATCAGCGACCTGGCCAAGAAGATGAACTTGAAGGCCAGCGACATCATTGCCAAACTCTTCAAGATGGGAATGATGGTCACCATCAACCAACAAATCGACTATGAGACCGCCGAAATCATCTGCAGCGAGTATAACTGTGAGGTACGCCTCGTCTCCCTCTACGATGAGACACTGATCAGCAGCGAACCCGATAGCGCCGAAGATCTCGTCGACCGCGCCCCGATCGTAACGGTCATGGGTCACGTAGACCACGGCAAGACGAAGCTGCTCGATGCCATTCGTCAGACCAAGGTCGTGGAAGGGGAGTTTGGTGGCATCACCCAGCACATCGGAGCCTACAAGGTCAACCTGCCTGGCAAGGGTGATGTGGTCTTCCTTGACACCCCCGGACACGCAGCATTCTCGATGATGCGCGCCCGTGGAGCTCAGGTCACCGATATCGTCATCCTGGTCGTCGCCGCCAACGACGGGGTCATGCCCCAGACCAAGGAGGCCATCGACCACGCCAAGGCAGCTGGAGTGCCGATCATCGTTGCCATCAACAAGATCGATTTGGCAGAAGCAAAGCCCGAGCGGGTGATGCAGCAGCTCAGCGACCTGGGCCTTATGCCAGAGGCTTGGGGTGGCACGACGCTCTACTGCCAGATCTCGGCGCTGAAGAAGATCGGCATAGATGAGCTGCTCGATGCAGTTTTGCTGCAAAGCGAGATGCTTGAGCTGAAGGCCAATGCCAACACCCGCGCCGAAGGCAAGGTCATCGAGAGCCGGATCGACCAAGGCAGGGGTATTGTCGCTTCGGTCCTCGTCGAGCGCGGGACACTGCGCCAGGGCGACTACTACGTCGCCGGCATCTACCCGGGGCGCGTTCGTGCCATGTTCGATGACAAGGGTCGCAAGATTGAGGAGGCTGGTCCCTCCACACCAGTTGAGATCATCGGTCTCTCCGATATTCCCGGGGCCGGTGATCCCTTCCAGGTAACCGAGGATGAACGTCAGGCACGCCAGGTCGGAGCCAAGCGCCAGGAGCTCGAACGCCTAGGTGAAAGCCGGAACGTGAAGAAGGTGACCCTCGACACCCTCTACTCCAAGATTCAGGAAGGTTCGATCCAGGAGTTCAATGTCATTATCAAGGGAGACGTCCAAGGTTCGGTCGAAGCACTGCAAGGATCGCTTGAGAAGCTTTCCAATGATGAGATCCACCTCAACGTCATCCGGGCAAGTGCCGGTGCCATCATTGAGAGCGACATCACCCTCGCCAGTGCCAGCGATGCGTTGGTCATCGGATTCAACGTCCGCCCGACCCCCCGTGCCCAGGCTCTTGCTGACCATGAGAAGATCGAGATCCGTAAGTATAACATCATCTACGACGTGGTCGACGACATCCGCTTGGCCATGGAGGGGATGCTGGCACCCGAGGTTCGCGAAGTTGAGGTCGGTACCGTTGAGGTGCGTGAAACCTTCAAGGTTCCCCGAGTCGGCACCATCGCAGGCTGTATGGTCACCCACGGCAAAGTCAAACGCAATGCTCTGGTCCGTGTCATCCGTGACTCGGTACAGATCTCTGGCGCTCTGATCAAGATTTCGAGCCTCAAGCGCTTCAAGGATGATGCCCGTGAGGTCAGTGAGGGCTTTGAGTGTGGTATCGGGCTAGAGAACTTCCATGACCTGAGAGTCGGTGACATCCTGGAAATCGTCGAAACTGAGAAGGTTGCACGGAAACTGGAGAGTAACATAACGATATGAGTGAGTGGGCAAGCAAACGGATAGAGGCAAAGATTGCAGAGGCGATTGGCACCTTGATCGTAACCGGGGAGATCAAGAACGCGCACCTGAGCACCCTGTGCTCAGTCAGCCGCGTCGATCTCTCGCCGGACAACGCCTATGCGACCATCTATATCTCCTCGCCACTGGATGAAGGGGAGTTGGCCAAGAGCGTCGAAGCGCTGAGCCGAGCCAGTTCCTTCATCCAGAAGCGACTTGGATCGTTTCTGAAGACCAGATATACGCCCAAGGTACGCTTCAAGGCAGACACCTCCCTCTCTGAGGGACAGCGCATCAACGCCTTGATCGATCAGTTGAACATTGATGGAAACGAGTCCTAGCATCCTCCTGATCGCAAAGGAGAGTGGGATGACCAGCTTTGGCGCCCTGAGTGCGATCAAGCGGACAGTGGGCAAGAAAGTCGGTCACGCAGGGACCCTGGACAAGTTTGCCCAGGGTCTTCTCATCGTGCTTACCGGTGCGATGACCCGCCTCAATCCGCTCTTCATGAACCTCGACAAGCGGTATCGCGCCTTCATTCGCTTTGGCTCTGAGACCGATACCCTCGATCCCGAAGGCAAAGTCATCGCCACTGCCAACGTGCCCTCCTATGAAGAGATCGCAGCGGCGGTCGGTCAGTTCATCGGAGAGATCGAGCAAGAGCCGCCTGCCTACAGTGCCCTGCACGTCGATGGGGTACGGGCCAGCGACCGGGTGCGTAGCGGCCAGAGTGTCCAGATGACAAAGCGGGCGGTAATCGTACACCGTTTTGAGCTGGTCACGTACGAAGGTGGTCTCTTGGAAGCTGACATCACCGTCAGCAAGGGAACGTACATCCGCTCCCTTGCCCGTGATCTCGCCCACGCCGTCGGCAGTCGTGCACACCTAGAAGACCTTATCCGCACCGAAATCGGCCCGTTTGATCTGACTGAGGCGATCAAGGCAACAGATCGAGAGGCGGTGATCGCCTCGATGGCCAACAGCGAAGACTATCTGAACCGCCTGTTGGGTCACAAACATCATACTGTCAGTGATCGAGAGCTTGCGACAATGGTCCACGGCCAATACCCCCGCTCAGTTCAGAATGTTAAAAGCGGATGGCTTCTGGCCTATGATGAAAACGACAGCCTCAGAGCGGTGCTCGATGCCGAATCTCGGAAGATCGCTGCCTGGGTACGTCCGTATGAGACGACAGTGGAGAATTGATGAGACGGTTTGATTTTACATACCTGGTCGAGAACCCCTTGCTTTGGCAGCAGGAGATGGCTGTCTCCATCGGCGTCTATGATGGGTTTCACCTCGGCCATCGCTCGATCATCGAACAGTGTGTAGCTCTGGCGAGGAAAGAGGGGTGGATGAGTGCTGTCATCACCTTCAACCGCAACCCAAAGATGGCGACGCATAGCCAAAGCCCGCTCAAGCAGCTGACCACCGCTGTCCAACTTGAGGACATTCTTGAAGAACTGGGGGTTGATTACCTCCTTGTCATTGACTTTTCTGCTGAATTCAGTACACTCACAGCTGAGGAGTTCCTCACCTTGGTTACGGCTGTGTGCCACGTCAAGGTGATGGTTGTCGGTTCAGATTTCCGCTGCGGTGTGGCGGCTTCCAGTGCCGGTCCTGTTCAGCTGCAGGAACATCT
>LVBE01000045.1 GCA_001603105.1 Spirochaetales bacterium Spiro_03 | reverse complement strand
CCCTTTCAGACCCTCACCTCCCTGTTGCCGGCATGCTCCTATCACCAAGCTATGTCTCCTTTGAGACTGCGTTGGCATACCACGGCCTGATAGGAGAGCGTGTATACGCCATCAAGAGCGTAGGATATGACCTGAAGAAGGAATCACGCTTCGATACCCCTTTCGGCCGGTATAGCTTCCACTACTTGCCCAAGGAAATCTTCCCCTCTGCCCTCCAGCCTGCCCAGGAACAAGGCCATGGCTTCAGGATCGCTTCCGCTGAGAAGGCCCTGTTGGATACCCTCTACAAGATTCGGGGCATCCGCTCAAAGGAAGCGATCAGGGCCCTGATAACCGAGGATCTTCGCATCGACACCGAACGCCTCCAGGGCCTCGACCACAGTGCGATGCAATTACTCGCCCCATACTATCATAGTACGACCATAAAGACGCTCATTCGCTATCTGGAGGAGCTATGAGAAGTGAAATAGAATCAATGCTCAGGACATACGAGACCGCTTCAAGTCACCAAGCTATTCATGCATTGAAAGAGGTGCTACAGGAGGTAACCCTCAATGCACTTTCAACCACTGATTTCTTTGATCATGCGACCTTCTATGGAGGCACAGCACTGAGGATCTTCCACGGACTTGATCGTTTCTCGGAAGACATGGATTTTTCACTTATCCATACAGATGCCTCCTTCTCAATGCAGAATTATCTCGAATCAATGGAAGAAGGACTACAATCCTATGGCTTTCATATGAAAGCTTCTCTCAAAGAAAAAAGAAAGAGCAGCGCTGTTCAATCTGCGTTCCTCAAGGGAGATACAATCCAGCATCTAATTGAGTTCATGGCTATGGAAGTACCAATAAGTGGGGTACCGAACAATGCAAAACTCTCAATCAAGCTAGAAATCGATACACAACCCCCAGAGGGAGCAACGTACGAACGTCGCATTCGACTCCTACCCTCTCCCTACTCTGTCCTTCTGTATGACCTACCGTCGCTCTTTGCCGGCAAAATGCATGCTCTACTTTGCCGTAATTGGCAAAACCGTGAGAAAGGTAGAGACTTCTACGATTACGTCTGGTACCTGCAACAGGGCGTACAGCTTAATATAACTCACCTCGAGCAACGAATGCGGCAATCGGGCCATTATCAGGGAAAGAGCAAATTGACAAAGGATGAGCTCCTTATTCTATTGGAACATAGATTCAATCGCGCCGATTTCCCGCTCATAAAACAAGACGTAATGCCATTCATCCCAAACCCCAAGACACTGGAGCTCTACAGCAAAGAGTTTTTTACCTCTATAACCACCCAATATCTTACGATCAAGTAAAAACATGTACCACAAGAACAAATACGGACTGGATGAATCTCCAAACCAAATGAACACGTATAGGAACTACTGCAGGCGGGCCGATCAGCCTGTCTAGAGTAGTTGGAACAATCGTTTACTTGTTCTTCAAGGACGTATCCTGTATGAACTACACCAAAGCCGCCAGCACGGAGGAGGAGAAAGTCTATAACATCTACACCAGCGGCAGGCGGTAGTCTAGACCAACAGAAGCGAGAGGGTACCTGCGACGATGAAGAAGAGGCCGAGGGCCGATCGCCGGTTCAGCTTCTCACCGAAGACAAGATAGCTGAAGGCGATGGTGACCAGGATCGAGAGTTTGTCGATTGGGACGACCACGCTCGCAGGCCCAAGGTGCAGTGCCTTGTAGTAGCAAAGCCAAGACCCTCCGGTAGCCAGACCCGAGAGGCAGATGAAGAAGAGCTCTCGTTTGTCTGTCCCCTTGATGAGAGGCCCCTTGCCGGTCACCAATAGCACGATCCACGCCATGATGAGCACCACGATGGTGCGGATGGCTGTGCCGAGGGTAGAGTCGATCCCGCTGATGCCCACCTTGCCAAGGATGGCAGTCATGCTGGCGAAAATCGCTGAGAAGATCGCCCACACGATCCACGATCGGCCCCTTTCACTAGAGGCTTGCTCTCCTTCACGCTTTTGGATCATGGCGTAGGTACCGCCCAAGATCGAGATTACAGCGGCCACCTTGACCCATGAGAACCCTTCGCCGAGGAAGATCAAAGCCAAGACGATAGTCAAGGCAGTACTCGATTTGTCGATGGGCACGACCTTGTTCACTGGACCAAGCTGTAGGGCCCTAAAGTAGCAGAGCCACGAGGCGCCGGTGGCAAAACCGGAGAGAGCGAGAAAGAGCAACGTATGGGCGCTCACATCCACGATGGTTGGACCTGAACCGACTATGAGGACCATGAGCCAGGAGAAGATCAACACCACGATGGTGCGAATCGCCGTGGCAACGGTCGAATCGGTCTTCTTGATCCCCAGCTTGGCAAGAATCGATGTAAGGCCAGCGAAGAGCGCTGATCCAAAGGCGAAGGCTATCCACATAGTGTTGGTGCTCCTTGGAGATGGGTACTATGGTCACCATCATAGCAGAGCACATCAATCGATGCTATCGCATCTTCAGATTCGCCAATGTTCATATAGCTTGCTGCATACCCTGCCATCAAGATTGATGACCACTGGCTTACCGTATAAGCCTACTAAGGCCCTTGCGTTTCGGTCATTGAGTGCTCTTCCACTTCAGGATTGCCTCTGACCAGCTATAACAGCCTCAAAAAGGGACGTTCTGCAGTATTTCACCCTCTCTTTCAAGCCTCGACTGTTATTTTGGCACAACAAGACAAGAGGCAAAGACTCTTGGTATTTGACGGCTTCATCCAGCCCTTCCATGATATTTTTAAACACACTCATGCTCCTGTTTCCATCTATGATCACACGATCACCGATCTTCGAAGGATAGCCCTCAAAGAGGCGAACGCGAAAAAAGGGAGGCCAGTGGCCTCCCTCAGATCAAAGAACGGTTTCTTACTTGTTCTTCAAGAACGCTTCCCATGCCTTCTGTACTTCAGCGGCTACAGTACGAGGGGTCTTTGAACCAAGACCAATCTCCTGAAGACCACTGTTGATCACGTTGTAGACGTCAGAGTGCAGGACACCGTCGATGACCGGTGTGATGGGTACGTATTCGTTGTAGTACTCAGCACGCTTGGTGATGAACGGCTCGAGGTTCTGCTCAGCGACGACCTTGGCAACATCGACCTTGAGGTTGGAGGGGAACGAAGCGCCGGTTGCCAGACGGTAGGTCTGCACGTACTCACCTTGCAAGTACTTGATCAGGCGCCAGGCAGCCTCTTCCTTGGCACTGCCGGCAGCAATGGCGGCACTCATGCCCCATCCGGTCCCGACCACACCACTGTTGGAGTTGTGGACCACTTCGCCCGGAAGGTTGGTTATAGCCAACAGTTCGAAGTCATCGGCCTGTGCCTTGGCACTGATCATTGCATCGCCGGTAGTGATGTCCGTCATAAACGAGCCGGTAGCCCAGTCACCGTCGATGAAGAACGCAGCCTTGCCGGTGGCAAACGATGAGCGTGATGCACCGTACGGGCTGGAGAGGGTATTGCGGTTGATCATCCCGCTCTTGTACATGTCATCGATCAGCTCGAGGGATTTGACAAACCAGTCGTCAGTGAACTTGATCGCTCCTGAATCCAGACGATCGTACCAATCCACTCCGCCGTAGCGACCGACAACCATGCTAAAGAGGCAGCTCTGCATCACCCAATCATCCATGTTGTCCATGGCGATCAGATCGATGCCCTTAGCCTTCAGCGTGGATACCATCTTCTTCAGCTCGTTGTAGTCGGTGGTCAGCTTCAAACCATTGTCGCGAAGCACCTTCTTGTTGACAAAGAGCATGTGGGTGGTGGTGATGCCATTGGGCAGTTCTCCGAGGAAACCCGAGAATTGGGGAGCGAGGGCCGCCGGGTTGTAGTCACCGACCAGGCCATCACGCTTGAGTAGCGGCATCAGGTCCTTGACACTGCCAGTGGTATGCAGGCTCGTCGAGCGCCCGCTCGGCCACATGTAGACCACATCAGGCAACTGTCCGCTAGCGATGTACGCCTCGGTCTTGTAGTGGAACGGCTCGTTGAAGAGGTCTTCACGGACAATCTTGATATCCGGGTTCTCTTTCTCAAACTTATCCCACACCATGCGTACCTCATTGGCGCTGTTGGGCTCACTCATATCAATGTAGTTTAGTACACTGAGTGTAATCTGTCCCTTTGCAGCGTCCTCTTTGGTTCCCTGCGCAACAAGCGATGAGCTGATCATCACCAGCGCAAGGAGCACTACAGCAACTTTTTTCAATCCAGTCATTGTAACCTCCTAATGACGTGTGCGAACCTGTTCCAGGGGGTGTTACCCCTGCCCTCTTTGCTTCACCCCAACGGGGAGAAGACCGTACTCCTTTAGTTCATACTTTGTACAAACTAATGCTACCACGCTCCTATGGGCCTGTCAAACTTTTTTGATCAGCCCTTGACCGCCCCTGCCGCAACTCCCTTGGTGATCTCCTTGCGGAACACCAAGTAGAAGAGCAGCATCGGAATCAAACCAATCGTCAGGGCCGCAAACTGCTTGCCGTAGTCGGTAGACAGCGCCCCAGCGAACTTCTGAACCCCCACCGGAAGGCTCTTCAGGCTATCGCTACTGGTGAGGATGTTGATCAACATGAATTCGTTCCACGTCCCGGTCACCGTCAAAATGGCAACGGTGATCGCCACCGGCACGGCCATCGGCACGATGATCATCCAAAAGATCTTTGCATAGCTTGCCCCGTCAATCCGGGCCGACTCCACCAGTGCGTCAGGAACCGACTTGATGTACTCGGTGCCCAGATAGACACCCATAGGCATGCCGATACCGATATAGGGGATCAGGACACCGAGGCGAGTATTGTACAGACCTACCCAGTTGACGATCAGAAAGAGCGGAACCATGATCGATTGCAGGGTCAACAGAATCCCAATGACAAACGAACCATAGAGCACAGCCGTCGCCTTATGGCGGATCTTGGCAAAGCCAAAGCCTGCCATGAAGCTGAAGACCAGGATGGCGATGGTCGTCAAGCTGGTGTAGAGTACGCTGTTGACGATGAGCATCGGAAACTTGCCGCGCACCCAGGCGTCCTTGTAGTTGATGGTCACCCAACGGATCGGCAGGCCCAGCTTGTTCATCTGAAACTCAGTCGTTGTCTTGAACGAACTGAGAATGAGCCAGAACAGTGGATAGAGGGCCATGACAGTGAAGAAGATCATCACCAGGTATGTGAGCGCTGAACTGATGCGCGATCGAGCATTGTGGTCTTTGATATCGTTCATCACTCCCTCCCCCCGAATCTGGTCTCAGCAAATTTGGTCAGGCCGATCAGGAAGAAACTGATGATGACCATGACTGTGCTGATGGCGTTGGCCAACGGATAGTTTGGAGCACCCTTGAACGCCTTGTCGAACATGTAGATGGACAGGACGCTGGTACGGTTGGCCGGCCCGCCGCCGGTCATGACGTAGATCAGGTCAAAGCTCTTCAGCGATCCACTGATGGCCAGGATCGCCGTGACGACGATCACCCCGCTGAGGGCCGGCAGGATCACATACCGTAGGATCTGCATCTCGCTTGCCCCATCGATCCGTGCAGCCTCGATGATGGTATTGTCAATCTTCTGCAGGTTTGCGATGAAGATGATCATGTACATGCCGCTGTACATCCACAGGATGACAAAGAGGACCGGCAGCATCGGATGGCTGCTCATCGAATACTCATAGCCTGGGCGAAAGAGGCGCATCAGCTCAGGAAACGCCCCATGGGGGGCAAAGAACGATTTCCACAAGATACCGATGACGACGGTGGAGATGACCGTGGGCAGATAGATCATCGTCTGAAAGAAGTCCCTCCCCTTGACCAGGCCCCGATAGAGGACGTAGGCGAGGAAGAAGCCCAACGGAATTTGGCCAAGGACCGAGACGAGGACAATCCACAGGTTGTTCTTCAGGGCGCGGTAGAAGTACTCGTCAGCGATGAGGCGGGCGTACCACTTAAAGCCGACCATCTCGATCGGTCTGCCGCCGAAGAGCTTGCCTCCATTGTAGCTGGTCAGGCTCAAGATCACCGAGAAGATCGTCGGAAAGGCCATCACCGAGAGATAGAGCAAAAAGCCCGGTAGCACCAACGTCCAATAAGCACGCTTCTGTTCGCGCCTGGTATCGGCCATTGTCTGGACTTTAGCCATGGGTTTCCTCCTGCTTAAGCTTGACATAGGTTCGTTTGGCAGGGAAGACCTGGTCGATCACATCATCCCAGTCAAAGTGTGTCTTGCTCTCGATCTCGCTGAGCTCAGGGACAGCGAAGAGCTTTTGCAGGAACATCATCGCAGCCCCCTTGGCCACGACGGTGGCGTCATTGGTGTCAAAGTAGAGCGTGCAGCCGACCTTGGAGAGGACATCGAGGAACTGGGGGCAGCGATCGGACAAGAGGGCCCTGAGCTTCCTCTCATCGTTGAAGGGCCGTCCGTGGATGAAGAAGACACGGGGATCGAGGACCGACACGATGGGGACCAGCGAGCTGAAGAGGTCGACCATGAAGGAGGCCCACGCCTCTTCATCGCTGACGCTCTTGATCAAGAGCTCTTCAGGCAGTCCTGTCTGCCCACTGTTGTGCCCTCGCCACGAGAGGGTGCAGATCTCACCGCTGCTGTGGTGTGAGCCGTGGTAGACCTTTCCATCGAGGCAGAGGCCGATGCCCACACCGATGCCGGCTCGGTCATCGAACTGGTAATTACCCTCATGGTAGTCGGCGATCATGCAGATGAAATCGCCGAGGTTGATGTTGCGATTGATCGTCATATCCAACCACGCCGTACAGTTGGCGTCGTTCTCGACGAAGACCAATACATCGTAGCGCGAGGAGACGAAGCTGTGAAAATCATAGTTGCGTAGCCCAAACGGCTCAGCGTAGCGGATGATCCCCTGATCGGACTCAACGATGCCGGGGATCCCGGCTACGACAGCCAACAGTGGCAGGCCCAGGCGCTCGACCTGCTCAAGTACCAGGTCCATCAAAAAGACGACAATCGAGTCGAAGTCAGCCTCTTCAAGCTTTCCCTGCTCCTCAAAGAGGGTGTGGCCAGTGATGTCCAAGAGGACGAGGCGGTAGTGGGAGGGCTGGATATCAAAGCCAGCTACGATACCGAAGCGCTCATTGAGGTGCAGGGTGATCGGCTTGCGCCCTCCTCGGCTCACGCCACTGCCCTCCTCACCCTCATAGACCACCTCGTTGTCGATCAAGGAGGAGATGATGTTGGTGACGGTGGAGCGGTAGAGGTTCAGCTCTCGGGCGATGTCGACTCTGCTGATCCCCGGGTTCTTCCAGATCAGCTGGGCGACCAGGGAGGTGTTCGCATTCTTTTGGAATTCATTGTTGTTGATCCGCACACTGCCTCCAGGTACTGAACGCTATCAGTTTGTTCGCTCTCTGTACAAACAAAGCGTACCATTGCTTCAGGAGGCTGTCAAGAAAAAAGTTCAATGAACGGACTTGAGTATGTACAAGCCTTGTACTTGACTTGTCCACCATCCCATGGTACCACAGGGCCATGAATACACACCAAAGCCCACGAGCACTCGACCTGCTCTTTCCCACCCCCTTGCATATCGAGGAGCGTGAGGGCTCCTATCGCCTTCACCACACCACCACTATCGCAGCCTCCCCTCCCTTCGAGACGCTTGCCGATACTGCCGCACAGTTGCTGGGCTGCAAGCGCGGTGGCGAGGATATCCTCTTCAAGCACGAGCCAAACCTTGAGGATGAGGAGTATCGACTGACGATCTCCAAGGTCCAGATCGTCGTCGCAGCCGCCACTGTCCGCGGGGCGTTCCATGGCCTGAGCGCCGTGCGCAAGCTCGCCCTGCTCAATGACAACATCCTGCCTGCATGCAAGGTCAGCGACAAACCCGCCTTTGTGTGGCGCGGCTTCATGCTTGACTGCGTCCGACACTTCTTCAGTGTCGATTTCATCATCAAGCTCATCGATGTCGCCTCCCTCTTTGGCATGAACCGCTTCCACTGGCACCTCACCGATGACCAGGGGTGGCGTATCCCCATCGATGGGTGGCCACGCCTTAAGGAGGTCGCCAGCAAGCGAACTGAGTTGCAGTATTTGGATGGCCGCACCTATGGGCGGATGTACACCAAAGAGGAGATCGCCCGCGTGCAGCAGCACGCCCATAGCCGGCAGATGCTCGTCATTCCCGAGGTGGAGACCCCGGGCCACGTCTCAGCTTTGCTCGCCGCATACCCAGAGTTTGGCTGTAGCGGTGGACCCTATGAGGTCCAGGACCGCTGGGGGATCTTCGATGAGGTCCTCTGCGCAGGCAATGACGCGGTACTCGACTTCTTCGACGATGTCATCGCCCAGGTCGCAGCGCTCTTCAGTGACCCGTACATCCACATCGGCGGTGACGAGTGCCCCCAAGCTGAATGGGAGCGTTGTCCCAAGTGCCAAGAGCGGATGAAGAAGGAGGGCTTGAGCGCCGAGCGACAGCTGCAGAGCTGGCTGACCAGCAAGATCAGCGCGATGGTCCATGCACGCGGCAAGCGTCCCATCGGCTGGGATGAGGTACTTGACGGAACCGAAGAGATGGGCCTTCCCCAAGACCTCATCGTCCAATCGTGGCAAGGAGTCAGAGGCGGGATCGAAGCGAGCAGGAGAGGCCACCAGGTCATCATGAGCCCCAACACCCAGGGCTGCTACTTTGACTACCGTCACCTGGACAGCGCCGAGGAGATGGGAAACCTCGGTGTCTCGACGCTGCATCAGGTGGCCTCCTTCACCCCAATCCCTGCCGATCTGGATGAGGATGCCAAGCGCATGGTCCTCGGAGCACAGGGCAACCTGTGGACCGAACGGGTGCTCTCATCGCGTCAGGCCGAGTATCTGCTCTTCCCTCGTCTCTTCTTGCTAGCCCAACAGCTATGGAACCCTCAAGGGCCGGAGAAGAACCTTGCAAAGCTCGACTTGCTGGAACGCTATTGCGCACACCTGGACCTGAGCTGTTATCGAGGTAGGAGTAAGTAGCCGACCTTACAGCAGGTGCACCACCACTACGGTCATGCAGATCGTCACCAAGGACCAGATGACCAAGGCCTGGGGTCGCCAGGAGACCGATATGATGCGAACCAGGCGACGATGGTGACGGATTGTGATCACATCACCGGCTACCCACTGACTGAGCCTACGACCACCCACTTCCTTCATGTAGCCTGCTACGATCGGCTTGGCGCGGACGGGCCGACCATCTGGGAGCGGGTACTCGACCGTCAAGAGATAGTCGCACCGCACCATATTGTCCACAGAGGGCCTATGGTGCACGATGATGCGGTTGATTGACAGAATTGTCGCCGACACCTCCCGGCCCCATCGACCGGTGATCGCTTCAAGGATCTGGATTGTCAAGAGCCAAGCCGAGCCAGCGAGGGCGAGCAGGGCAATGATGTTGAGCATTGCAGCCTCCTCCATCACCATCCTATCACAGCAGCGGCAACAGCGATACCGCAGAGTCGGAGCCTGCTTCATCAAGCGGTGGGCAACCAGGTGCCCAACAATTGAAAAAATCCACCGGAGGTGCTATGAAGAGCCAACACCTTCTGGTGGATTTTCTCTGAACAGGCCTTCCATCGTCGATGGAGGCCTGTTCTCTACTTCAGAAGCTCTTTGGGGATCACGATCAGGTGCTCGTCGCTGGGCCTGTAGAAGGTGGCGATGAAGCCGATGATCGAGACCAACTGACTGCTGGTGTTGGTCGCAAGATCCTCGCTAAGGGGTCTAACTTGGTCCTTTTGGGCCTGGAACTTCACCTTCACCAGCTCATGGCTGGCAAGCGACTCATCCAAGCTTGCGTAGATGCGGCTGTCTACCCCACCCTTGCCGACCATGACAGTCGGCTTGATCGGATGGGCTAGACTCTTCAGATATGCGCGCGTTTTGCTGTTCATCACTAGTCCTTGTACTTCTGCGCCACGATATAGCGTTTGACCTTCTTGGTGCTGGTCATCTCAAGCGGCTCATCGACGACAGTGGTACGGGTAATCTTCTTGTAGGATTGCAGCTTGCGGTTCACCTCGCTGACAATCGCCTCCATCCGCTCAACAATCTTGGCAGAGGCAGCATCGCCGTGCTCCTTCGCCATCTGCTCAGCCCACGCCTGGGCCGGGTAGATCAGAGCCCGGATCCCCTCGCTCTTGGTCTTCTTGTCGATCAGATAGCCAAGGACACAGATTGTCTCGATCTCATTGTAGAGCTGGAAGTAGTCCTCGATCTCCTCAGGGAAGACGTTCTTACCCCCCTCGGTGACGATGAGGTTCTTCGCCCGCCCGGTGAGGAAGAGATAGCCCTCGCTATCCTGGTAGCCGACGTCGCCGGTATTGAGCCACCCATCCTCGAGCACCTCGGCGGTCGCTTCGGGGTTGTTGTAGTAGCCCTGCATCACCATCGGTCCCTTGATGTAGATGATGCCGTTGCCATCACTATCGGCATCGACGATCTTCACCTCCACCTGTGGCACCTTCTTGCCCACCGAGGTCTCGATGTACGCCTCAACCGGGTTGAGGTGGGTGATCGGGCTCGTCTCGGTCAGACCGTAGCCCTGGACGAAGTCGATGCCCAGCTGGTTGAACATCTTGAAGGTGGAGGCGGGAAGCGGTCCGCCGCCGCTGATGCAGATCCGGTTGTTCTCAAGAGAGAGGTTCTTGAGCAAGAAGCCAAACATCTTCTTGCCGACGTTGACCTTGAAGACCTTCTTGATCAGGCCGGAGAGGCTCATCAGGCCCTTGATGATGCCGTAGAGCACAATCCCCTTCTTGCGTACCCCATCCATGAGGGCTGCGATCATCTTGTTGAAGAGCATCGGCACGGCAAGGAACATCGTCACCTTGCCCTCGCGCATCTCCTTGAAGACCTGGCTGATCACCAGCTTCTTGCCGAAGACAATCGCCGCCCCGACGCTGATGGCCTCAAAGAAGACCGCCATCATCGAGTAGCTGTGGTGCAGAGGCAGGATCGCATAGAAGACGTCGGTGGCGTAGATCGTCATATTACCCTGGGCGAGGTAACAGTCACTGACGAAGTTACGGTGGCTGAGCATCACACCCTTGGGGGTTCCGGTCGTTCCGCTGGTAAAGAGGATCGCCGCTGTCTCTTCGACCTCGGCTGTGCGCCGCTTCTGCTTTGCCGCCTTCAGGTCCAACAGGAAGGGGTGCTCTCCCCCCTTCTCCAAACTGATGCGCTCTGCCAGTTTCAGCTCATCGGCTTCATCAAAACCCTTGAGCCGGTCGCTGTCGGCGAAGAAGATCTTCACCTCGGCAAACTTCATCAGCTTGATGATGTCAGTGTTGTTCAGTGTCGCATCGAGGGGTACCACGATCGCCCCTGCGTAGAGGATGGCCAGGTAGGCGATGGCCCACTCAGGGCTGTTCTTGCCACTGACGGCTACCTTGTCCCCCTCCCCAATCCCCTTGGATACCAGGTAATCGGCGAGGACATTGACCCGTTTGTGAACTTCGGTGTAGGTCAGGCTCTGTTTATCTGGGGTGAAGGCAACAAAGCATGTGTTGTCAGGGTAGCGCTTGACCGTAATGTCAAACATCTGGACCACTGTCGGCCACTCTCCATTGAAGACGCTGCCACGATACTCAGACAAAAAATCCCACGGCTTGACTGCCTCTTTCGTTTGTGCCATATTGGCCTCCTCGTGCCTTGTATCTCTCCTCACTATAAGTGGGAAATGCCAGTTAATCAAGATTTGCATGACACAATTTCAGAATGCGTATAAGTGTAAGACACTTCAGCTCCGTTGACCAAATTCTGGCGGTAATCTACAGTGTTCGGCGAGGTATCACACCATGGCCATCACCAAATTCGATCAGATGATCACATTCATGGAGACCTTCACCAACCTGGAGAAGCAACCCAATAACTATACCACCCGTACCTACCGCCTCGATCGGATGAAGCTGCTGCTTGCCCACTTGGGCAACCCTGAGCGAACATTTAAGAAGATCCACCTTGCCGGCAGCAAAGGCAAAGGCTCGACGGCCAGCTACCTGGCAACCGGCCTTACCGCCCTCGGGCTCAAGACCGGTCTCTTTGTCTCACCGCACCTGTGCGACTACCGCGAACGTTTCACCCTCGCCGGCAGGTTCTTTGAAGAGTCCTTCCTCGTCGAAGTCGGCAATCATTTGATCGCCTCACTGGCAAACTTCACCTTCACCGATGAATGGGGACCGACAACGCCGACAACGTTCGAGCTCTTCTGTGCCTATGCCTACCTGCTCTTCTCCCGATCAGGATGCCAGTGGGCCGTCATTGAGACCGGCCTCGGTGGAAGGCTCGATGCCACCAACACCATAATAAGCGATGCAGTCGTCCTCTGCCCCGTCGAGCTTGAGCACACCAAGATCCTCGGCGACAGCCTCGAAAAGATCGCCTACGAGAAGAGCAAGATCATCAAAGAGGGGGTGCCGGTCTTCATCGGCTACCAGGAAGAGGTGGTCATGAAGACCTTCCTCTCAGAAGCCGGCGAGCGGCATGCGCCGACCTACCGCCTCGATGAGGCCCTCCACTCCCTCTCCAGCTCAACGACAGCCAATGGAGAGGCGGTCACCTACCGATGGCGTGACGGGCATGAGGAGACGCTACTGCTGTCGATGCGCTCGCATGTGCAGGCACAGAATAGCGCTCTAGCCTTGTTGACGCTGCGTACCCTCGGCCTCTATCGGCCCGAGATCCTTGGCCCCTTTGCCATGAACACGATCCCCGGGCGCTTTCAGCAACTGTCTGCCAAGCCTGCCATCTATGTCGATGGTGCGCATACCCTCCACTCCCTTGCGGCCCTGCTCTCCTCCTTCTCAGATCTCTATCCAATGGACAAGATCACCGTCATCTACGGGGCCTTGGAGGACAAGGACCACCGTAGCATGATCAAGACAGTCCTCACCTACACGCACCAGATCATCATCAGCCGGCCCGGCACCTATAAAAAGAGCGACCTCACGACCCTGAAGCGCATCTTTGATGAGCTTTCGGGTGTGCAACACTCGGTTGTCCTGATCGAGGACAATGCAGCGGCCCTTGCCCATGCGATGGCTATAACTGCCTCTGACGGAGCGATCCTCGTCTGTGGCTCCTTCTACCTTGCCGGAGGCATCAAGGAGGCATTTGAGGCGCAAAGGAGCGAGCGTGAGCCTCAATTGGCGTGAGATCGCCCTGATCACAAGTGAGCTGCCGCTCCAAGACAGTGTCTTGCAAAACGTCGTGCAGCACTCCTTCAACGCCCTCTCATGGCACTTCTACCATCACGAAAGAGGACGTTGGATCCTCTATACCGAAGTCGGGACACCCCACTCGCGCCTGCACAGCCTGTCAGAGCCGATGACAGAGAAGACTGCCAAGCTACAGCGATTCATCCAATTCTGTCGAGCTCACCTCATCGGCAGTCGGATCACGTCCTGCTACCAATACCCTTACGACCGCCTGCTGCGCCTCGGCTTGGACAAGCGGGGCACTCTCCTGTTGCTCTTCATCCGCCTCTATAGCGGCAGCGCTGCCAACATCATCGTCACCGATGAGGCGTACACGATCCTCGATTTGCTGCTACGAAGACCCAGGCGCAACGAGGTCAGTGGCCAACGCCTTGAAATCCCAGAAGAGCGAGTTGAGCAAGGGCCGACATTTGAGGTACGGCAGAGGACCGCAGACTCCTTCAACCGTCAAATCGAAGCCGAATACCGCCAAGTGAGGGGCGAAAGCGACCTTCAGACCCTCCTTGAACGAGCACGGACGCAGGGCGAGCGTGAGCTAGAGCGCCTCAAAGCCGCGATCATCGGCCAGCTGCGCAGCCTGGAGGCGGTCAAGGACTTTGAGGCGTTGAAGCGACGGGCAGACCTCCTCAGTGCCAACGCCCACCTCCTTGGCGACAGCTCGACTAGCATCGACCTCCTTGACTGGGAGAGCGGGACGACGGTCAGCCTCAGCCTCGATGCACGCCTCAAGGGCCGTGAGCAGATCGAGCACGCTTACGGCCGCTACCAGAAGGCCAAGGGAGCATACGAGCACGCTCAGCAAGAGCTTGAACGCCTGAAAGCAGAACTTGCCAGCCGCACCCAGGCCCTGGAGGCGCTCTTGAGCCCAAAAGCGGACCAAAGCCAGTGGATCGCAGAGCTCAGGGCGGCGACAGAGAGGGGACGCACCGTCGAGGTGGCACCCCAAAGCCCAGGTCTCACGATCACCAGCGGCCCGTTCACCCTGTTGGTAGGGCGCAACGCAAAGGAGAACGATGAACTATTGCGCCACCACAGCCGTGGCAACGACTGGTGGGTCCACGCCCGAGGCTTTGGTGGCGGCTATGTCTTCATCAAGGCGATCAGGGGCAAGAGCGTTCCCCTGGATGTGCTACTGGATGCAGCCACACTGGCCATCCACTACAGCAAGGCACGCTCCAGTGGCAAGGCAGAGCTCTACTACACCCAGGTCAAATACCTGCGACGGGCCAAAGGAGGCAAACAGGGCCTTGTCATCCCTACCCAGGAGAAGAACCTCTCGGTGGTACTGGACGAAGAGCGGCTAAGACGGTTACTTTTAACGCATGACAATACGTAGCGCACACCACAGCGGCCTCTACTACCCCCAGCAGAGTGCCCTTCGAAGCGCCCAGGCCAAACCGCTTGAGCCGATCGAGGCGTCAGCGAAGGCTGTGTTGCTCCCCCACGCCGCCTGGCCGTACGTGCTCTCACTCATCCACCAGGTCCTCTGCCATACCCGCACCCAAAAGAGATCCCTCATCGTGGTGCTTGCCCCCTACCATGGGGCGGAGAAGAAGCGCCCAATCGCCATCACAGCAGCCAAACGCCTCGAGTTGGAGGGTTTGACCATCACCTTGGCCGATGAGGCGGCACGCGATCTGGCACGCAAAGAGGCGGTTGTCGTCGATGAGAGCGCTTTTGACGACGAGAGCTCCTGGGAGCTCTTGATGCCGCTGTTGGACTCCTACCACCCCGGCTGCCCGATCCTGCCAATCCTCGTCCCTGAGACGATCCGCCCAGATAATCGGACCCTCACCTCCCTTATCACCCATCTTGGGCACACCTGGCCATCGGCCCTCTTTGTCGTCACCACCAACGCCTCAGCCCCGCTTCCCTCCCCCGATGCCGAAGACCAGGCCCGCTCGGTTGCCGCTGCCCTACAAGATGGGGCAGGGCACATACCGTATGGTTGCAATAAAGCTGCGCTAGAGAGCGTGAGTTCCTGCCTCGGTGGGCAGTGGCGCATCATCGGCATGATGAGCGGTGGGAAGAGCTTTGATACGATCCCCTCCTCCCTTGAGATGGATGATCGACACGTCTGGCACCTCGGTGCCCTATTGGAGTGACCATGGAGCGAAGTTTTTCATTGACCATCGACGGCGAGCAGAGAAGCGGCATCATCATCGCCGACCAGGATGCCCTGCTTCCCTCCTACATCCTGGGAGGAGAGAAGCAGCCAAGCTACCTGTGGGACGGGCAGACGCTACAGCCCTGGTACTGGAGGACCCTCTCCGCTGTTGACGGCAAGCGGGTATTGACCTTCGATCCGCTTGCCATCACCCCACTGTCCGAGCTGTCCACCACCCTCAGGGCCCAAGCCTTGAGCATTGTCCGCTCCCTGGCAGGCGCGTTGAGAGCCTGCGACCTCACCTTCCTCGACCTCAGCAGTGGTATCATACCGCTGTGGCGTCTCTGGGTAACCGAAAGTGGCCACATCCTGATCATGAGCCAGGACCTTGGTGACCTCTTTGCCTCGGTAAGCGAGGAAGAACAGCGCTACGCACATATCGCCAGCTGGGTGCACCACACCGTCCACCCCCCCTTCTCCCTCATCGACCAGATGGCAAGCCTGCTCTATTACAGCGCAGTAGGCGTCCCGCCTTTCTTTGACAAGAACAGCCGCGAGGATGGCTTTCGCGCCCTCCCGTTGGCCTTGCTCGATACCGGCCTCGATGCGCAGACTGCCTCATTCATTGACTCAACTCTCGCAATGGGACTGAACAGGATGCGCGATGCAGCCGGTAATATGAAACCACAACTGGCTCTCTCTTTCTTTCTTGACAAGAGTGCATCCTTGATCTGGAACCTACAGTCGCTGACCGAGCCAAAAAGTCGAGATGAGTTGCTTATCTCAGCCGATGCAATCCGCTTCGTCGAAAATCAAGCCAAGCGCGCCAAGGCAAGGATTTTCTGGCGTCGGCGCGGATGGCTCATCATAGCCCTGGCTGTCGCCTCTTTGGCGGTGGGCAGCTTTGCCACCGCCCGCGTCAAGGAGGCGCTCGCCCCACCATACAGCGCTGCCTACAGCCCAGAAGAGATCATCAGGGCGTACTACGAGGGCCAAAGTGAATTGGACCTGCAGAAGATGGAAGCCCCGCTTGCCCGCAAGGTGAAGAACCCTGCATCGCTGGAGGTGACCAACCTCTTTGTCACCCGCCAGACACGACAGGCGTACGAAGCGATAAACGTCCAGGTCAATGCCCAGAACTGGGTCGAGGATGGCATGCCAGCCATCGTCGAGGGGTCGTTCATCTACGGAGTCAGCGACGTAGTGATCACGCGTACAGGCGAGCGAGACTGGACCGTCAGCGCCACCTATTGGGCGCCATTCAACTACGAGACAGAGAGCGCTGAGACAGCGATGGGGGTCTACGCCTATGACCTGGCCCAAAATTTTTCCATCGAGATGGGCAAGAGGGGATGGTATGAGATCGTCGCCATCTCAGCGCCTGAGATCAGCAACATGCGCGCTGTTGCGGTCACTACCGTCCCACGCTTTGCAGATACGATTCAAGGGCCTCGATGATCGGGCCTAGGTCTGCGGCATCGAACCACTGCGCATCGGCAAAGCTCTTGAAGAACGTCATCTGCCGCTTGGCGTAGGCAGAGCTGTTACGCACGATCTGCTGGGCGACCATCGCCCTGGTATACTCGCCGGTCTGTAGGGCCGTGAAGAATTCACGATAACCGATGCCCACTAAAGCCGGCCAGCTCTCATCAGCCCCCATGCTCAAGAGGCAGCGAATCTCATCCTCAAGCCCATCGTCGAACATCTGCTCTACGCGCTGTGCGATGCGCAGGTGTAGCAGCTCGGTGGGGCGCTTCAGACCGATGATCAGGGGCTGCATGCCCCCTCTGGGCGTTGTGGGAAGGTCATAGGATGAAAGAGGACGGCCGCTTTGCAGATATACCTCCAAGGCGCGGCTGATGCGGTAGGTATCATTGATGTGGATCCGCTTTCCACTGACAGGGTCGACCTCACAGAGGTAGGCGTGTGCCCACGCTCTGCCTCGGTCCTCGATGAGGGCCTGTACGTCGTTTCGCACCTGCCCATCACTTGGCGGCGCCTCACTCAACCCATAGAGGAAGTGCTTGTAGTAGAACGCTGTCCCCCCGACGATGAGTGCCACCTTGCCACTATGGCCGATCGCCTCGACTGCCCGATCCGCCTCTTCGATGAAGTCAGCGACAGTAAACTGAGTCCATGGGTCACGGATATCGATGAGATAGTGATCAAGCCTTGAGCGAAGCTCCGCTGGGGCCTTGGCGCTGCCGATGTCGAGGTGGCGGTAGACTTGGATCGAATCTGCGTTTACAACAGCAAACCTCGACGGATCGAGGTTTGACAGCAGCTCGGTCTTCCCTACTCCGGTAGGACCGAAGAGAAAGATGATTGGTACGAACGCCTTAGGCTTCGTCGGGGGTATCGAACTTGATTTCACCTGCAAGCGCTCTGGCGAGGACCTCACTGACAATCTTGCCATTGTTCTCCTCGATCTCCTCTCCGCCGCAGCCAGGATTGCTCAGGATGTTCGCCTCTTTGATCGCGACACAGGTTATCTGATAGATATTCCCCTCATAATCAATAAGGCTGTCTAGTGGAATGCTCACCGTTGTTACTCCTTGTCCCTGTAAGACGGTTTTGTGTGAACCTTACTATAGAGATTATTTTCGATCATGTATAGTCCTCAGAAGAGGTGGCGCCAGCCAATGCGTACCCACTGCTCGACTTGCCGCTGGCCCAAAAGGGCGATAGGCGTCCCAATGGAGGTGGAGAATGGCAGATACGCCAACTCAGCGAACACAATCTCGCTGCCGTTGAACGCTTCCCACCCCACCGAGATGACAAAGCCGGCGCTGACGATCGAGCCGACGTCGCCCTGCCACCCCAGGCGGGCGGCTACCCCCGCTCCAGCTACCAGCGGATTGAAGCGCTGGGTGCGGAACACCAAGGTAGCCTGGGCCATCGGCAGGCCTACATCACCGTAGACGAGCGGCAGCGAGATGGAGAGGTTCTGCTCAAATGACCGAGTCAGATATCCAACCTCAAGTGATGTGGAGACCATACCCTGGCTGATCCCTACATAGGCGCGGGCGGACAGCGGGAGAGCCATGGCTAGAAGAGCGATGATTAATGGCACGCTACGCTTCACGGCGGCGCACCTCCTCGATGATTAGGCCGGCGACCTCCTCGGCACTGAGGAGGGTGGTATCGATGAGTAGGTCAACGGCGCTCGTGTCGCTGTTGTCGATATCGTAGAGGCGCCGATAGCGATCGCTGTCGCGCCGGTCGCGCGCACGCGTCTCTTCCATCCGCTCTTCGAGACTGCCTCCCTCACGCTTGGCAATCCTGCGGGCTCGCTCCTCGATCGATGCATCGAGGTAGACCTTCAGGTCTGCCTCCTTGAGCATCCAGATCGCAAGACGGCTGCCCAAGACGCAGTCCTGGTGGGAGAGAGCCAACTCGACCTGGCGTCGGTCAACCTCAAGGTCATAGCTGTCATCGCTTTCGGCGAGGTGGCACAGCTGCCAGAAGTCCATCCCCTGCTCCTCAGCGAGCGTACGGAACGTAACATTGATCATCTCATAGCCGAGGGCCTGTGAGACCAAACGGGTGACCGTGGTGTTCCCACAACCGCTTTTGCCGCTGATTGCTATGCGCATGCACTCCTCACTCAATGTTGCGAACTTGTTCGCGGATATTCTCAAGGCTGTCCTTCATGCGGACCACCTGTATGTTCAACTCCACCATCTGGCTCTTGCTGCCGATGGTGTTGATCTCCCGATTCATCTCCTGGCAGAGAAAGTCAAGACGCTTGCCTACCGGCTCGTCGCTCTCCAGCAGCACAAAGTACTCATCAAGGTGCACCCCAAGGCGCTTGATCTCCTCGTGGATCGAGTACTTGACCAAGAGCACCCCGATCTCCTGCAGAATCCGCACCTCATCCCACCCCTTGTCCCCGATCAGCTCATCAAAGCGCTTGACCAGCTGCTCCTTGACCAACGCCTCCAGCTCATCGGCGTGTTCAGAGAGGACTCGCTGGGCCTGGACAAGGTGGTTGCCCAGGCGCTTGAGATCCTCTTTCGTCGATGCGCCTTCACGAGCCTTGGAGTGGGCAAGCTGGTCGAGGGCCGTTGTGAGGGCTTCAAAGAGAGGGGCTCGGTAGAGCTCACTGTCACCGCTTTTGGTAGCGACCAACACCCCCTCCTGGGCAAGGAAGTCAGAGAGGGAGACATCCAGTGGCCGGCTTGCGGCGTTGGCGATCTGGTCAAAGGCCCTGCTGTAGGCACGCACTGCCTCCTCATCGACATGGACGGTCATATCGCTTTGGAGGACCTTGAGGCGGATGTTCACATCGATGTGGCCCCGCTTGGCGACAGCGCCCACTGCCTTGTCGATCTCAATTTCAAAGGCTGAGAGTGCGTAGGCGATATTGTGGTTGATCTCAAGGAAACGATTGTTATAGGACTTCAATTCAACGGCAAGCTGGAACTGTTGTCCCGTCACCTCACAAAAGCCATAGCCGGTCATGCTCTTCACACGCTACTCCTCATCTGCTCGGCGATTCTGTGGCCAAGCGCACGGTTGTTGCCAGCACCCATCGTAATGCACACTGTCCCCTCTTGCAACCAGGCAGAGGCGTATCTGACTGCCTCATCATCAGTATGGGCAAAGACAACTCGGCTACCCATGAGCGGCGCCAGGCGCTCATAGAGGATTGTTGACGAATCGTCGTGTGTCGCATCAAAACGAGCCGATGCATAGGTCGGCTGGATAACCAGATAATCAATAGGGCAGAGGGATGCGACAAAGCGATCGATGAGGGCGAGCGTCCGGCTCGCGGTATGGGGACAGAAGAGAACCACAAGCGGCCGGCCAGGATAGCGGTCAGCTACCTCGGCCAGCAGCACCTCGATCTCTTGGGGGTGGTGGGCGTAATCATCGAGGACAAGGATTCCACCCTCCTGTGCTATCACCTCAAGCCTTCCGCCGACCCCGGCATAGAGCGCAAGCTGTCGGCCGAGGTGAGCAAGGGCCGTAGGCAGCACTTCGTCGGTGATGAGCGTCTCGTCATCAAGGTAGAGGCAGGGGCGATCTTGGTCGAGCAGCATCGCTACGGCAAGCAGTAAAGCCCCAAGATGGTCGGCGACCAGAGCCCTCTCATCGACCACCAGATCAAAGACCAGGTGAGCGAAGCCGCTAAAGGCGTATCTGTGCCGCCCGCGTTTTACGATCTTGAAGAGCCCGTCGGCGGTAAATCCGTAGGCGATGATGGTGAGATCGGTCCGTTGCTCGGTGACGGCACGCACCAGGCGCCGCTGCTGACGATCATCGGCGTTGTAGATGAGGATTCCCCCACCCGTAAGCGAGAGGGCACGTCGTTCAAAGCTCTGGTAGACCGCCTCACTGTCGACAAAGTAGTCGGGATGATCCCAGTCAATGACGGTGATCAAGAGGCCTCGCAGCGTGTATGAGAGGAAGTGATCTTGGTACTCACACCCTTCAAAGAGTGCGACTTGTCGGCCCCAGTAGGGGATGCGGTCATCTGACAAGGCCCGACTACCGTAGAGGGCGTAGAAGGGAAACGCTCCCCTGCTGGATTTTGAGAGCAGGTGCGTGGCAACCGCGCACGTCGTGGTCTTGCCGTGGGTACCGACGACCGCCCAGCTCTCTTGCTGTTGCGTCAGCGTCGCGACAAAAGACGGATAGTCGAGCACCTCGATCGCTTCTCGGATGGCCAATGCAATGATCGGAACAGACGGTCGATAGGCACTGCTGTGGATCACCAAGTCGGTGTCCGCTGGCAGGAGGTGTTCGCCAAAGCCATGGTCGACCGCTATGGAGTTTGCCTCTAGCACAGCCTCGGTGGCAAAGCTCTCGGCGCTGTCACAGCCGCCGACAACATGCCCCATCGCCTTGAGCAGCACAGCCAGGTGCGCCATCCCTGTTCCCTTGATCCCTACCAAATAGGCTTTCACACCGCCTCCTGGACTGTAGTGTAGAGCAATCTGCGCTGTCTTGCCATCCTCTTCGCCCTGGCAGTGGGTGCACAAAAAAAGACTGCCCCTACGGACAGTCCTTTCATCGGGTGGCCTTGTTAGGCGGAGGCTGCTTTCTTGATGCGGGCGTTGCAGGGTTTGCAGACCTTGGCCTTATCGCCATCGAGGGTCACTTCGTAAAGAACCTTGACCCCGGTCCGCTTGCAAGAGGGGCACTCACCGCGTCCACGGTTGAACTCTCCCCTGATCCCACTGCCTCTATGTGCTTTGGACATATACGCTACTCCTTACGTCGTCAAACTTCGTACCGTTTGAATATATAGGGGTGCCACATCTCTGTCAAGGGGAGCTTACAGCGTGATGGACAAAGAGAGTGAGAGGCTCGCATGCTCAGAGCTCGGGACGTTGGTGTACCACGCGGTGGGGTATTCATAGAAGAGCAGCGCCGTCGCCCGACCTAGCTCGGCGACAAGACCGACAGTGTGCAAGCCGTCACTCGGTGACAGGCGTACCAGATCGCTCGCCTGCTTTTTGACCTCCCGATAGCCGCTGAGCAACGAGACCGACCAATCGGCTAGAAGCTGAAGCGTCAGTGCTACGCCCATCCGCACTTGTCGGCTCTCGTCACTGCCCAGGTTGACCAAATCCAGCGAACCCTGGAACCGAAATAGGTGTAGGTCATTGGCAGCGGTATAGGCAGGGCTGCTCAGACTCAGTCCCCAGCCCAGGCTCTTGAAGAGCGAGTCACCGTCCAGTACCAGTGGTTGCTCGCCATAGGAGGCGGCGAACTGGCCTACCACCACACCCATTGCAATCCATTCATAGTCCAGCAACAGGCCCATGCCAAAGCTGATGGATGCCATCTGCTCGACGCTCTGGTAGGTCGCCACCGCACTTTGGACCAGGTAGTCCAACACCAGTTGGTCAGCGTTGAGCCGTATATCGGCCCGCTCGCTGCGGGCGATCGCCTGGGCACGGAACCCCAGCGAGATAGGCCCGCTTCCCCACGCCCAATCGAGCTCGAAGAGGGTTTGTTTTGAGCCTTCGTAGGTGCTGTAACTGCCATAGTCCTGATGGCCGTCAAAGAGCGTCCGGCTTTGGATGGTCAAGGCAAGGTTCTTGGCCAAGAACGAAATCGAACCGTCAGCTAACGGGCGCTCGAAGTCAAGTCGTGTTCGCCCGCCGACCAGATCATCGCCAAACCGTAGATGTGTGATCAACGAAGGCGAGATGCTTCTCTGACTGGCCAAGAGCGCTGGGTTGGCGAAGAAGGAGTCCGAACCCAGCGCCAGAGAAAGGCCTGAGCGCCCCATCGCCTCACCGTAGGTCCCCGTCCCATCGAGGGCAAAGGCAGAGAGGTCGAAGACCGCTGCCACAAGGATGAGAACCGCTATCATGATGGCTTTGACCAGGCATTTGGATCGCATGGGTCCAGCATAGCAAAAAGAGAGTCAAAACACCACAAGGAGTTTGCAAAGAGCGCCAGGTGAAGTACCATAGGCTATGGTTTCACTCTCGTATCTGTGCGGCGCCTCAGCTATCCCATACCCATTGGTCGAGGATTATGACATCACCTCGGTCGTCCAACACTCCGGCGAAGCGCAGCCAGGCTCGCTCTTCTTTGCCATCGACGGCTCACACACGAGCGGTTGCCTCTGGGCCAAAGAGGCCGTAGCCAACGGGGCGGTGGCAGTCATCAGTGAACGGGAAATCCCTTCTCTTTCGGTCCCGGTCATTGTCACCACATCCATCCGCTCTCGCTTCTCATGTATGTGCGCTGCCTTCTGGGGCAACCCGCACCAGAGCCTGACGATCATCGCTGTCACCGGAACCGATGGCAAATCGACCACAAGCGACTACCTGTATCAGATATTGGGTGCCAGCGGCCTCCGCTGCGGCCTCTTGTCCACCATCACCTTCGATGATGGCTCAACAAAAAGGCCCAGCCCCTACCGTCAATCGACTCCTGAGGCAGACCGCCTCTTCTCCTTCCTCGCCCACGCTGTCGACAACGGACTGACGCACGTCATCCTCGAGTGTACCAGCCATGCCCTCAGCTCCTTCTATGACCGGCTCGGACCGATCACCTTCGCCCTCAGCATCGTGACGACGGTGACCAGCGAACATTTGGACTTCCACCGCACCGGACAGGCGTACCTCGACGCCAAGCTCAACATCGTCCGACGCTTGGCTGACGATGGCTTGTTGGTCACCAGCGACGCAAACCCACACCGTTCATCCTTTATCGCCTTGCTCAAGGGCGGCCAACGATCGGTGATCGTCGGCAAGGATCTGCCATATACATGTAGTCGCCTCTCGTGGCAAGGGATCGAGGTTGCAACAGAGGGGGTGGTCATCCCAACCCCCCTTCTATTGCCGCCCCTCGTCTCCAACGCCCTGTTGGCGCTCGTCGCAGCGCGCCATGTGGCCGCTAGGCCGATCGACCCTGCAATCCTTTCCACTCTCAAGCCGGTGAAGGGGCGCATGGAGGTTGTTCCGAACACCCTGGGCATCGAGGTGGTGATCGACTTCGCCCACACCGCCGACTCCTACGCCAAGCTCTTTGATGCCATCACCAGAATTGGAGTGGCAGGACGCCTGATCGTCGTCATGGGAGCCGCCGGAGAGCGCGATCGCACCAAGCGTGCGTCGATGGGCCAGATCGCTGTCAGCGCAAGCGATATCCTGATTATCACCGAGGAAGATCCGCGCAGCGAGGATCCCGACCAGATTATCGACGATCTGATCGGAGACCTCGATGCTACTGACACGACGATCGTCACAATCCCCATCCGCCGTCAGGCCATCGCCTGGGCCATCGATGTCGCCCAACAAGGCGATGTCGTCCTCTTGTTGGGCAAGGGCCATGAGCGATCGATCCAGCGCAGGCTCACCACCATCGCCTGGGATGAGCGTGCGGTGGTGCGGCGCGCCCTTACCAAGAAGGAGCGCAGTCTATGAGAGTTGCCCTGATCTACGGCGGCAAGTCCACCGAGCATGATGTGTCGGTGGCCAGTGCACAGAACATCTACCGTCTACTCATCGAGGCCGGCCACCACGTCATCCCCATCGCCATCACCATGGCGGGACACTGGTATCTGCAACAAGGCGAGCCTGCAATCGGTCACGACAGCAGCGTGGAGGTCAGTCTCATCCCCGGCAGGGGGGCATGGGTCGGCTCTGCATCCTTGGATATCGATGTCGCCTTCGCCCCGACCCATGGCTGGGGGGGTGAGGATGGCAACCTACAGGGCTTATGCACCCTCTGTTCGATCCCGCTCGTCGGCTGTGATACCCTCTCAAGTGCTGTAGGGATGTACAAGATGGTCACCCAGCAGCTGTGCGCAGCCCACGCGATCGCCACAGTCCCCACCATCCTGGTCAGCGAACAGGATGCACTGACCGAGGCGCTCTACCACACCGCGCTCACCACGCTCGGCCCTCGCCTCTTCATCAAGGCGGAGAGTTCAGGCTCATCGGTTGGGGTCGTGCCATTGAAGAGCCCTACCTTCCCCTCCTTCGTCCAAGCCGTGGAGCATGGACGGCTGTACAGCGAACGGGTCCTCATCCAGCCTTTGATCGAGCCGTTGGTCGAGGTCGAGTGCGCCATCTTGGAGCGGCTCGATGGCACGCTCGTGGCCGCAGGGCCGGGACGGGTGGTCGACCCTGGCGCCTCGACTGTCGGCTTTCTTGACTACCACCACAAGTACACGCCGACCGGGGGAGCGTATATACAGGTGCCCAGCGGCCTGGGCGAAGCCATCGATTCAAAAATCCGAGATCTGGCTCGTCAGGCCTTCAGAGCCATCAAAGGCAGTGGATACGCCCGAATCGACTTCTTCGTCAGTGACGGTGTCATCATGCTCAATGAGATCAACACAGCTCCGGGGATGACGAGCCAAAGCCACTGGCCGCGCCTGATCGAAGCGCATGGCATCGCCCTGCCTGTGGCGCTCACTGAGCTATTGGAGGGGGCGAGAGCGACCTGGACTCGCCTAGAGAGGCGCAGTTTTGCCCCACCGGAGAAGCTATGATCGAGCCGGTCTTCTTCCACGTCGACCTCGATGCGTTCTATGCAGCGGTCGAGACGCTCGATCATCCCGAGTACGCCAACGAAGCGTTGGTCATCGGCGGCAAAAGCGCACGGTCGGTCGTTGCGGCGGCGAGCTACAATGCCCGTCGATACGGTATCCACTCGGCGATGCCGATGGGCCAGG
>LVBE01000228.1 GCA_001603105.1 Spirochaetales bacterium Spiro_03 | reverse complement strand
CCTCCGCGATCGTGCCATCTCCTTTGACACCTTCCGTTCCCGCTTTCTGGCCCAGTCGGAGACATTAGCCCCCTCCAACACCCTCCTTCGCCAGCTCTTTGTCCACCAGATCATTGACAGCGGTGCACCGCTGTCGCGCCTGATTAATACACGATACCCACAGTCGTTCAATCGCCTGGAGCGTACCATCGCATCGATGTTGCCCTCCTTGTCAATCATTGTTGGTGATGGGGAGTTGCTCGATCGGCTCGACGGAAAGCTCCGAGCCGACCTGATGCTCCTTTACGGAGCGTACCAACGATTCCTCTCAGAGCATCGGCTCTTCGAGCCACGGTATATGGAAGCGGCCCTTCCTCCCAACTGGGATGCCTCCATCAGATACCTCATCCTCTACAGCGATACTGTTGCACAGTCTGGCTCGCTCCTTGCTGAATTGGGATATCCGGCCAACATCGAGTTGTGGCCGACACCCACCGCTGAGTTGGCGCTCCTTTCCGTCTATCCCAACCACATCCAGGAGATCCGATCGACGATACGGACCATCAAGGGGATGCTGGAGGAGGGGGTCGAGAGCCACCAGATCATCCTCGGCTGTGCCTCAGCCGACACCCTCTTGCCGATCTTGAGAGAGGAAGCTGCCCACTACGATCTTCCCCTCTCCATCAGAGAGGGGCGAAGCCCGCTCACCTATCCGGGAGGACGTTTCCTCTTACGCCTCAGTGAGGTCTATGACGACTCCTTCAGCCTCGAGAGCCTGAAGGGGCTGCTGCTCGATCCATCGGTGCCGTGGGCCGATGAGGAGGTAGGTCATCAATTCATCCGTCGGGCGATCGATAAGTCAATCTTCGAGGGCTCGGTCCATCGAAACGACCAGTTCATCGAACGGCTCCAACACCGGGATCTGGTGGCATGGTACCGGGATTTGAAAAAGAGCATCGTCGGCATCGTCGAGTCGGAGAGCGCCCCTGAGCTCAGGCGCAAGCTCAACCACTTCCAAGACACCTATTTTTCCGAAGAGCAGTGGCACGGCAGTGTAGGGGAGGAGGTCTACTCATTCTGCCTGGATACCATAGCCGAGATCGAGCAGGCGCTGATGCGGACCGAAACTGCCGCCTACAAGCGACTCTTCAGCTGGCTCATCACCACCTTGCGGGCCAAGCGTTACGTCTTCCAGCAACGCGACAGTGGCATTGCAGTCTATGCGTGGCCACAGGTGGCGACGATGAACGCCTCCCATCTCTTTGTCATTGGTCTGGATCAGGAGGGAGCTTCTGTTGTCGAACGCCCGCTCTTCTTTCTCTCCGATGAGGAGGAGCGTGGGGCGAGTGACACCACCATGGCCCACCTGGTCGCAGCTTCCCTTACAGGCCCGTCAGTGCACCTCTCATGCCACCTGCGCCGCTACGAGGGGGAGACTTTGCCACCTGCCCCCTTCTTTGAGCAGGGGCGACTGGTGGAGTTGAAGAGAAGCCTGCTAATCGAGGATGACCCCTATCTGAAAGAACTCGCGCTGTGGCGTGGAGAGACAGGGATCGAAAGCCGTTGCCTTGCCTCACAGCGGCAGTGGTTCGACCGTGCCCGACAGACTACCCTCAGACCCCGTAGCGATGACTATACCTACCACCCCATCCACCGATCGCTGGTCGGGCATCTGAAGGAGGAGCGTAACGGACAGACCCTCCTCTCCCTCTCAGCGACCAAGATCGATCGCTTTGACCGCTGTCCCTACATCTTCCTGGCCCGCTACCTGTTAAGAGTCAGCAAGGAGGAGTGGCAGCCTGCTCTGGTCGACCACCGCCTCATCGGGAACCTTGAACACCTGGTCCTACAGCGCTTCTTCGATGCAGTGAATCCCTTTGATAGCGCACGCGAGGAGGAGTATGGTCCATTGCTGCTCGCCCTCTTCGATGAAGCGCTCATCGAGGTCTTCGGAGAGCGTGGTCCCACCCCATCCATCAGGGCGTGGATCGTGAGCGCTCATCGCCCTCTATTGATGGCTATCCTCGGTGAGGAGCGCCGCCACTTCGATGGCGAACGCTCTGTCGGCCTTGAAGCCGACCTCTCTGTTATCGAGGGTGGGCTCTATCTCAACGGACAGATCGACCGGATCGTGGAGCGCTCGAGGGGTGAACATGTGGTCATCGACTACAAGAAGGGAGACCTGCCGATGAAAAAGATGAGTGAGCGGCCACAGAGTTACCAGCTTCCCCTCTATCAACGCCTCATTGAGGCGGGGGGGGAGGCCCTGTGCGCCAAAGCTGCCTACTACAGCGTCAAAGATGGACGCTACGTTGCCCTCTGGGATCGGGCGGATAGCGAGGAAGCCTCCTTGTCGCGTGACGTGCTCCTCTGGCGCCTGGATACCCTATCCCAAGCGGTCGATAATGGGGAGCTGATGGCAACCCCATCACAGAAGAGCTGCAAGGGGTGTGAGTATCGCCCGCTCTGTCGCAGGAGGTACCTGGCCCCATGATGAGCTTTGACCGCTTTGTCGCCCAGCTTCCCTATCCCCCTGACGCCCACCAGATGGCCGCCATCATGTGTGATGACAACTGTGTCGTCAGCGCCGGGGCGGGCAGTGGCAAGACCACTGTCCTCAGCTACCGTTTCCTTCGCCTTGTCCTTGAGGGCAAAGCGAAGGCTGACGAGATCCTTACCTTGACCTTCACGCGCAAGGCGGCGCGGGAAATGCAGAAACGAATCCATGGCCAGTTGCTGCTTTGCTCCGAAGACCCGGCCATCGCTGCCCAGGTCGCCGACTTCGGTTCGACCGCGATTGCGACCCTCGATAGCTTCTGTAGCTCCATCGTCAAGCTCGACTCCCTCTACTACGGCATCGTCAGCGACTTTGCCATCGACGACGAGGCGAGCAAAAAAAGCGTACGCCAGTGTGCGAAGGCGCTGTTGGACAGCTGGCCACAGAGTGATGGGGCACAGATCCTGAGCACCCTCTACACCCCCGACCGCCTCATCGACGAGGTATTGTTGCCGCTTGCCTCCCTCCATTACCCGCTTCCGCATAGCGTTGACGAGAAGGCCGCTACTACTATTCTGACGGCAGCCGAGTCAGCATATGAGCAGTTGATGGGCGATTTGGTCGTCATCCTGAGCCGGTATGCTTCGCTTGGGGATTCGGCCAAGACCGTGGTCGAGGTCGCCAGCGATGCTCGGGCAATCCTCGACCGCCTCAGTGAGTGTGCAACCTGGCAGCAGGAGCTGGATCTCCTGTCGTCGGCCTTTGGCCATCGGCGCAAGCCCACCGGCAAGAAGGGTGATGCGTTGATCATC
>LVBE01000044.1 GCA_001603105.1 Spirochaetales bacterium Spiro_03 | reverse complement strand
CCACACGCCACCACCCTCGCCGACCGGCTGGGCAAGCCGCTCTCCTATGTGCGCAGCTCCTCCAAAGGCCACGGCCTTGGCCAACAGATCGAGGGTCTGGGCCCAAGCGGCTCCTATGAAGGGGTGCAGGTCCTGCTCATCGAGGACCTGATCTCCACCGGCGGCTCGTCGATCAAGGCCGTGGAGGCGATCGTAGAGGCTGGAGGGCGCTGCCCGTACACCTTGGCGATCTTCACCTACGGGATGCAGAAAGCCGCCGAAGCGTTTGCCTGTCTTGATCCTGCCTGCACCTTCCATACGATCCTCACCTACGATGTGATGGTCAAGACAGCGCTTGAACATGGGTACATCGACAAGGCTTCGGCCTCAGCGCTCGAAGAGTGGCAGCAAGACCCCTTCGGTTGGGGTGAACGGCGCGGCTTTGCACGGGAGGGAGGACAGTGAGTACCTACGATATCAAACTACGTGCAAGCGCACAGAAGGCAGGCAATATCGTCTGCATGGGCCTCGATCCGGTCGTAGACGCCCTGCCGTTTGCAGGACGTGGATTCTATGAGCGGGCCGTTGAGAGTTTTGCCCGCCTCTTTGAGATGATGGGCAAACGGGGGCTGTCCGTTGCGGCCTTCAAGCCCAATATCGGCTATTGGCACGCCGAGGACAAGCCACGTAGCTCCAACTTTGACGGCAGCCGCGCCCTGTCAGCGGTCCTGGACCTGGTCGCGGAGCACTTCCCCGGCACTCCAGTGATCTTGGACAGCAAGCGGGGGGACATCGCCACCAGCAGCCACAACTATGCGCGCGAGGCGTTTGAGCGATGGGGCCTGGACGCCGTCACCGTCGCCCCCTATATGGGCAGTGATTCTCTTCTGCCCTTCATCGATTTTAGCGGTGACGGTGGACTCTATATCCTCAATCGTACCAGCAACCCTGGAGGCAAAGACCTGCAGAACCTTCCATTGGCCGATGGGCGGCCCCTCTACATGGAGGTTGCCCGCCAGATTGCAGCATACAACGCAAGAAGCGGGCGTGTCGGAGCGGTGGTTGGGGCGACAAATCTCGCCGAACTTGAGATGATCGCCCGCTTCTACAAAGACGAACAAGTCCCGCTCCTGATCCCGGGAGTAGGCAGCCAGGGCGGATCGGCCAGCGACGTGAAGGCAATCCTCTCAGCACTTGGCTATCCCCTTGAATTGGTGCGGATCAACAGCTCAAGTGCGCTGACCCATCCGTGGAAGCGCGGCCCGGCCCCCGATGATTGGCTAGAGCAATGTCTGGCCAACATTGGCTCACTGATCGAGGAGGCACGGCTATGAGCGCTGTCTATGAGCTGCTCAGAGGCCGTCACCTCGACCGTGCAAAGCCGGTGGTGCTGACTACCGTCAGCGGGGTTGCGAGCACAAAACCCCGCTTGATCGAACACTTTGACCGAGAGGTTGAGGCGATCGGGATCATAACGACCAAGAGCTTTCAGGTAACGGTCAATCCAGGTAACCGTGAGCCGGTGATCTGCGAGACCGAGGCAGGGGTCTTTGGAAACTCAGTGGGGCTGCGTAACCCGGGCTTGGAGCAGGCGCTCTACGAGCTTGAGCAGATCAGAGCGGCGCACCCGATGCGCACCCTGCTCAATGTCTCGCTGTCGGCCAACACCATCGAGGACTTCATCACCCTGGTCAAGGCGTTCGATTCGGTCGCCGATCTGGTGGAGCTGAACTTCTCCTGCCCCCACGTCTCATCGGGCTATGGGGCGGCCATCGGCTGCGATCCCAATATCGCTTCCGCCTACGTACGGGCGATAAAAATGGCGACCAGGGAGTGCAAAGCCCCGCTCTTTGTCAAGCTTACGCCCAACGTCGATGATATTGGCATGATCGCCAAGGCGGCTGTCGAAGCCGGAGCCGATGGCCTGGTAGCCATCAATACCGTCGGCCCGATCGTCCACATCGATCCCGAAAGCGGCACACCGATCCTGCAGAACAACCTCGGCGGCAAAGGTGGCCTCTCCGGGCGTGCGGTCTACGACATCGCCCTCAAGGCGGTCAAGGCCATACGGGAGGCGGTCGGCCCAGAGGTTCCGTTGATCGGCATGGGTGGGGTTTTCAGCGGCTCTGAAGCCGCCGCCATGATCGAGGCGGGCAGTGATGCGGTGGGCATCGGCAGTGCGCTAGGCTGCGTCGACCAGCGCGCTTGGCCTGCCTACCTCGCTTCCATCAAGGCACACGCCGAGGCGACCTTGAACAGCCGCCCGTGTATGCAAGAGAGCTCGGCCTCGTACCTCATCGACGGACGACAGATGGCCTATCGACGCCATACTGTCACGAAGATAGAGCGCTACGGCGCCTCAACGGCCATCATCACCCTTGACGGCAGCCTTGAGTGCAAAGCTGGCCAATTCGCCTTTCTGTGGCTGCCACAGGTCGGCGAGAAGCCCTTCTCGGTAGCCCACAACGAGCCGTTGACCTTCATCGTCAAGGAGCGAGGCCCCTTCTCAAAGGCCCTCTGTTCGCTTACAGCAGGTGATGCACTCTATGTGCGCGGCCTCTATGGCGCCGAGCTTGAGAATACCGCCACCGCCCGTGCGCTCTTGATCGGTGGTGGAACCGGGGTCGCCGTGCTTCCATCGCTGGCCAAGAAACTCAAAGAGCAGGGCACCGAGATGGAGATCCTCATCGGCACTAGCGAAAGCGGACAAGAGCGAGCGCTCTTGGAGGATGAACTGTCCCGCTACGGCGCCTTCTCGTGCATCAGTGATGACGGCAGGCCGGCTCGGGTCCTCGATAGCCTTGATACCATCGCTGTAGATGATCGGACGGCAGCCTACCTGGTCGGCCCGGAGATCTTCATGGCCATCGCTGCCCGTAAGCTTCTTGGGCGGGGCATCAAGGCAGAGAACCTGTACTTGTCGATGGAGCGAATGACCCTCTGCGGTATCGGGATGTGCGGCGAATGTGCCTGCGGAGATCGCCTGACCTGCCGATGGGGGACCTTCATGGACTATGGGTACCTCGAGCGCGAGGCACCAGAGCTCCTTGCCTATGATTGATCCCCACGTCCACCTTCGCGATTGGGAGCAGAGCGAGAAGGAGAGCCTCGCCCACGGCCTGATGGTCGCCAAGGCATGCAAGATCGCTGCACTCTTTGACATGCCCAACACGAACCCACCGCTTACCACCAGGGATGCAATCGTCCGTCGCCTCAACGATGCCGCTGCCCTCGACAGTGGGGTCAGCTACCACATCTGGGCGGGCTTGACTGCAAAACCAGAGCAGATTAGGGAGGCGGTGGCTATTGTAGACGAGTTCTATCCTTCTGTGGTGGGACTGAAGTTCTTTGCCGGCCACTCCACCGGCAATATGGGTCTAGTCGATGAAGGGCTGCAGCGTTCGGTCTACCACCACCTCGCCGAAGCGAACTATGAGGGGGTGGTGGCCCTGCACTGTGAGAAGGAGAGCCTCTTGGAGCCCCATCTCTATGATCCGGCCGACTTTGCCACCCATAGCAAGGCGCGCCCTCCCGCCTCCGAGGTGGCCTCGATCACAGACCAGGTCCGCCTCGCTGACGAAGCAGGCTTTGGCGGGCACCTGCATATCTGTCACCTCTCCACCATCGAAGGGCTACAGGTAGTGGAGCAGGCTCGGGTAGCGGGCGTTCGCATCAGCTGTGGGGTGACAGCGCACCACCTGCTGCTCAGTGAGGCGGATGCATCGAATCGGTCTTTGTGGGCGAAGATGAATCCACCGCTACGCAGTGAAAGTCAGCGGCGCGCCCTCTTTGAGGCAGCCGTCGATGGGCGCATCGACTGGCTTGAGACTGACCATGCCCCCCACACCATCGCGGACAAGGAGGGCGGGGCGTCGGGAATTCCCGGTTTCAGTGGCTTATTGTTAGCTATCAGGGCGCTCATCGACAGCAAGGTGGGACCAAAGCAGCTTGAGCGCATGCTCGGAGGGGCAGTGATCGAGCTCTTTGGCCTTGAAGGGATCGCAGTGACCATCCCCTCCTACGAAGAGCTGTCTACGCTCAGTGACTGGGCAGCACGCCAGTATCCGTACGACAGTTTTGCGCTTTTGCGCTAAAGGCCGATCTTCTCACTGGCTTGGGCCATCGCATCGATGGTCAGGGCGATGATCGTCTCGATCGGAAGGCCGAGCATCTCAGCGCCTTTGGCGATGACTTGGCGGTTGACTCCGGCGGCAAAGGAGGGGCTGGACCACTTCTTCTTCACCGACTTGACGCCCATGCCGACCATCCGTTCGGGTCTCATCAGGGCAGTGGCGTAGATCAGGCCGGTCAGCTCATCGATGGTATAGAGGACCTTTTCCATGAAGTGCAGTGGCTCCACATCGCTGCAGATCTGCCAGCCGTGGCTGACCACTGCCCGGATGAATGCCTCATCGACGCCGATCTCGGAGAGGAGGGTGGGGGCCATCGTGCAGTGCTGATCGGGATACATGCCATAGTCGATGTCGTGTAGAAGCCCGACCAATGACCAGTATTCAGGATCATGGCCATATTCATTGGCAAAGGCCCTCATCGTCTCCTCGACACAGTAGGCGTGGGTGATTTGACTCTCTTCAGGGGTGTATTTCTTCAATAGGTCCAGTGCAGTTTCTCGGTCGATCATGGCGCTTCTCCTCAGGCTAGTATAGAGACAAACATTCATTAGGAAAAGAGGGGGTAACGTGCTTGATTCGCTGTCAAATGCAATGCTAGTATCGCTCAGTCCGGGAGACAAACAACCATGAGTGAGACCATCTCACAGATCCATAGTTCCGCAGTGACAGTTACACCCTCCGGTTTCTAAATCCTGAGCCCGCAATTCGTT
>LVBE01000043.1 GCA_001603105.1 Spirochaetales bacterium Spiro_03 | reverse complement strand
GTCCTCCCCCTCTTTCTAGCCATCTTCATGTTCATCGCCTCAGCAGCCCTCTTTGTCACCGACAAGAAGTCCTCATCGGCTGGTGGAAAGAAGATGGGCAGCCAAGAGAAGCATCTCTTTGCCATGACGGTCGTCGCCGCACTGCTGTACGTAGTGCTGGCGCGTCCGCTTGGCTACCTCTTGACCACCCTCGCCCTGCTCTACACCCTGACCTTCTTCTATCGGAGGGCTGACGTCAGGGCTGCCGATCTTGGCACCTGGATCGTCGGCCTGGTGGCGTCGACAGCGCTGCTGTTGGGTCTCTACTCGATCGGGCGATCGATCACGCGCACGCTGCTCTTATCAGCGCGGCGTGGTGCGATCCCCGCACTCTTTGGCTCGCCCTCGACTGTGGTGGCGATCGTCCTTGTTGTCGTAGGAGCCCTCTTTATCATAGCCCTCGTGCTCGCCCGACGGACCATGGCTGCCACTCGATGCTCTGAGACCGTCAGAGCGAGCGTGAACTCGGCCCTGATCGCCGTTGCGACAGTCGAGTTGATCTATTTGATCTTCCGCCAGCTCTTCCTCGTCGAGCTCGTACGCGGCATCATCAACTGGTAGGAGCAGCAGATGGAACTCTTTCTTCAAGGCCTCAGCCAAATCGCCAATATCTCCACGGTCGTCTGGATGGCCATCGGCTCGATCGTCGGCATCATCCTCGGAGCCCTGCCTGGCCTGACAGCCACCATGGGCATCGCCCTGATGATGCCCATCGCCTTCCAGCTGCCGACCGCCACCGGCATCGGTCTCTTGCTCGCCGTCTACTGCGGTGCAGTCAGTGGCGCCTCGATTCCAGCGATCCTCATCGGTATCCCCGGCAACCCCAACGCTATCGCAACCGTCGAGGACGGTCTGTTGATGACCAAGAGCGGGAAGGCCGGTGAAGCCCTCGGCGGGGCAGTCGTCGCCTCCTTCATCGGTGGCATCGGCTCGCTCTTGGTCCTCGTCCTCTTCTCCCCGCTTGTCGCACGCCTCACCCTCGCCTTCGGCCCCGCGGAGAAGACCACTCTGGCCCTGGTCGGTCTGGTCATCATCGCCTCGGTCAGTGGCAACAACATCCTCAAGGGCCTGCTCATGGGCGCCTTCGGCATGGCCCTGGCCTTCTTGGGTACCGATCCGTTCAGCAACCAGCTGCGCATCCCCTTTGCCAAGGTTTTGGCAACTACCCCGCTCTCCAAGGGCCTGGACCTCACCAGTGCCCTGATCGGCCTCTTCGGTATCAGTCAGGTCTTCTTTGAGCTCTCCAAGCCCTTTGAGAAGGTGCAGAAGGTAGAGCCCATCAAGATCGACAAGATCTTTCCTCCGCTACGCAAGCTCTTGGATATGTGGAAGATCATCCTCAGCTCACTGGGTATCGGCACGCTCATCGGCGCCATCCCCGGCACTGGTGCCTCGATCGCGGTCTTTATGGCGTACAACAGTGCCAAGACGATCACCGAGAACTCCAAGGGCAAGCTTGAGCCGCTGGGAACCGGAGCCCTTGAAGGGGTCTTCGCCCCCGAGGTAGCCAACAACGCCGTCACCGGCGGAGCCCTGATCCCCGCCCTCGCCCTCGGCATCCCCGGAGACGCCGCTACCGCTGTCCTCATCGGAGCTCTGATGGTCAAGGGCGTGACACCGGGCTTCCACCTCTTCGCCACCAACATGGCCCTCGTATACGCAATCTTCACCACGATGCTGGTGGCCAACATCTTCATGGCCCTCTTCCAGCTTTTGGGGGTGCGCCTCTATCCGAAGGTGCTCAGCGTCCCGCAGCAGGTCCTACTGCCACAGATCCTCGTGCTCTCCTTCATCGGCGCCTACGCTGTCGCCGGTCAGGCCACAGCGGTGGGGATCTTCAACCTCGGCACCGCCCTGGTCATGGGTCTGGTGGGCTATGTCCTCAAAAAGGACAACTATCCCATCGCCCCGATCGTCCTGGGTCTGATCCTCGGAGGGATGTTCGAAGAGAACTTCCGCCGAGCCGTCAAGCTCGCCGGAGGCAACTATTTTGTCTTCCTCACCAAGCCGATCTGCCTCCTCTTCATCGGCTTCTCGATCCTGTCGATCGCACTGCCGGCCATCAAGCAGCGGAGGGCAAGAACCAAATGATCGCCTACGTTCTGGGCAGCATGGGCAGTATCCAAGACAGGGAGGCGTCCAACACCTCCCTGGCGGTGACATCGGAGGGTAGGACGCTACTCATCGATGTCTCCGGCTCCCCGATCCAGGCACTGAAGCGCTCCGGACTCGACGCGCTGAGCCTCGATGCCCTCTTGTTGACCCACGCCCATATCGACCACATCTACGCCCTGCCGTCCTTGATCCACCAGATGTGGTTGATGGGACGCAAGGAGGATTTGACCATCATCGCCAATGGGCCGACGATCGAGGTAGCCCAGCGGCTGTACGATCTCTTCTCCCTCTCTGAGAAGAAGGGAATCTTCGCTGTCAATTGGCAGACAGCAGAGCAGGGCGGTGCGGTGGCACAGATAGGGGCGATGAGCGTCAGCTTGGTAGCCGTGGACCACGGCATTCCCACCTTCGGCTGTGTGCTCGAAGAGGGGGACAGAAAGATCGTCTACCTCGCCGACTGTCGGATAGGCGACGCATATCCGTCCTGCACCTTTGACGCCGACCTCCTCATCCACGAAGCAGGAGGTCTTGCTGACAGCGAGATGCAGCTCGCCGCCGGCGGGCACAGCAGCGCTCGCCAAGCGGCGATGACCGCTCATCGTTTGCGGGCCCGACGGTTGGTATTGGTCCACCTGCCATGCATAGAGACGGTACAAAGGCAGATGCTGACGGAGGCACAGGCACGCTGTGCGTCTTCTGAGTTGCCACGACTCTTTGAGCCCTACTATGTATGAAAACAGGTAATGGACAAGAAAAGAAAGTCAATGACAAGGAAGAGCAAACAAAGTACACTTAGCCGTTAAGAGAGTTTGGAAGGAGCAGGTATGAATCCCGCAGCACGAAAGAGAGAGATCCTCAGCCTATTGGAAGAGACCGGTTCGGTGCTTGTTGCAGATCTGGCCCAGATCCTCGATGTCTCCAAAGTCACGATTCGCAGTGACCTCGATGAATTGAGCGAGCGCGGCCTCTTGGTGCGCACCCACGGTGGGGCGATTCCTGCTGAGCAGCAGGGCAGTTCACGCTTTATCAGTGTGACGATCAACGAGTATGCCGAGCAGAAGAAGGCGATCGCCAAGGTTGCTGCAAACCTCGTCAAGGATGGACAGTCGGTGATCATCGACAACGGCAGCACCACGGTCCACGTCGCCCCCTTCCTCAGCGATCTGCCTATTACGGTGATGACCAGCTCGCTGTTGGTGATGCAGCAGTTGATGCACGCTTCCAAGGTCGACCTCCTGATGGCCGGCGGAATCCTGCGCCGCCCCTCGATGGGCCTGATGGGCAACCATACCAAGGAGTTCTACCGCCAGATCCACGCCGACTGGTGCTTCCTCGGCGCCTCCGGCTATTCGGCGCGCCAGGGAATCTTCTGCACCAACCTCATCGAGGCGGACTCCAAGCAGACGATGATCAAGAGCGCCTCCAAGGTCTGCCTCTTGGCCGACTCATCGAAGATGGAGCGCCTCTCACTGGCCAAGGTGTGCGACTGGGAGGCGATCGACTACCTCATCACCGACGCCATCGAAGACGAGATGCGCGCCATCATCGAAGAGCAGGATGTCAGGATCCTCACCCCAGCATGAGTGAGAGTGGGCCCATCATCTCCCTGGTCGGCTTTCACAGCGCCGATGAGGTGGCGCGCTACCTGGACGCAGTGCCCACCGCTCGCTTCGAGCTCTCCTACAAGATGAGCGCCTCCTTCCTTGAGCAACTAGAACCACTCATCGAGGGGCGGGTGGTCAGCTCCCACGCCTGCTGCCCCGCCGAGCCGATCTTCCCCAACTTTGCCTCAAGCGACGAGGCCGTGATCGCCCAAAGCTATGAGGCGATCGAGCGCACCCTTGCCACATGTAGCCGCTACGGCGCTGCGATCATGGTCCTCCATCCCGGCTACGTCACCGACTTTGCCATCCCATCGGAGAACAAGGCGCGCAAGGCGCTTCTGGAGAGCCCAGCCTTCGCCCCCTACATTGCATTCGACGATGGGGCGATCTGCCGCACCGACTACCCCGACAGCCCAGTCTATCGCCGCCATGCCCTTATCGCCACCGATCATTTGGTGCGCGTAGGGCAGCTGTGCCGCTCCTACGGGGTGCGTCTTGCTGTCGAGAACCTCAACCCACGGGTGGCCTACCTCTTTCAGAGACCCGAGGAGATGGTGACCCTCACCAAAGAGAGCGAGGATATCTTCCTCTGCCTCGATGTTGGACACCTCTATATCGCCAGTGCCGTCTACGGCTTTGACTACTACGTGGCAATCGAGACGATTCTGGCAACCGGACGCGTGGTGAGCTGTCACCTGCATGCAAACTCGACGCTCAAGGAAGAAGGGCGCTTTCGCGACGACCATCACACTATCGATGCCCACCGCTTCCCCATCGAAGAGACGCTCGCCCTGTTGGCCGCCTCAGGTGCGAACCTGGTGCTGGAGACGGTCGAAGATCCGGTGTACAACAGCCGCCTCTTGGTCGATCTTGTAGGGAAGTGTCATGCGTCTCATTGAGTCCTCATCAATTGCCAAGCGCGGCGACCTTGCCCTCAACGAAGATTCCATCTTCTACTCTGAGGCGTGGGCAGCGGTCATCGACGGCTGCTCGTCGGCTCAGAGGCTGCCCACCGTCGAGCACTCAAGCGGGGTCGTCGCCCGCACCCTGATCGGTCAAACCCTGCAAAGCCTCGACCCTCTTGCAACCAAAGAGCAGGCCTTTGGCGCCCTCAACGGGGCGATCGCGCGCTGGTATGAAGAGCAGGGGCTGTATGAGTTCTGCTCGGAAAACCCCGCGATGAGAGCGAGTGCCTACATCGCCTTAGCTAGCAGGAGATGGCGAGAGGTGTGGATCCTCGGTGACTGTCAGGCCCTCATCGACGGCAGAATCCATACCCACCACAAAGCCGTCGATACCTTGATGGAGAACCTTCGCGCTTTCTTTATCGAGCATCTGCTCGCAACTGGTTACAGCGAAGACGACCTGATCGCCGACCCCCTCCTCGTCGACCGACAGCTACGGCCCATCATGGCCCTTCAGCCGACCTTGCAGAATAGGGGATCCTCATCCTACGCCTACGCAGTGCTTGACGGCTTCTTCACTGATCTGGATGCGATCATCACCGTCAAGCTGGGCGCGGAGGCGACAGAGGTTGTGCTCGCCACCGACGGCTACCCTTATCTTGAACCAACCCTGGCCAAAAGCGAGGAGCGCCTAGCGCACCTGCTAGCCGACGATCCGCTGCTCTATCGGTCGTGGCGGTCGACCAAGGGCTTGGTGGCGCCAAGCCTCTCCTTTGATGATCGCTCGTATTTGCGTTTTATTGTCTAATTTGGATATTAATAGAGAAACGAAGCAAATAATCCAAAATAATCAGTGAAATAGGCAAAAAAAGAAAAGTTTTTCTTGCGTTTGAACCAATACTGGCCAATACTACAGGTATTCGGTGCCCATTGTACGATGGGCCACCCATCAGGAGGAAACGAATGAAAAAAGTGCTAATCGTTTTGCTTGTGCTCGGTGTGTGCTTCACCCCGATCTTTGCACAAGGAGCAAAGGAAGAGAAGAAGGTCGACAAACTGGTCATCTACAGCGGCGCCGCCGAGGATGAGGCCGAGGCGTTGACCAAGAAGTTCAACCAGCTGCACCCCGAGATCACGGTCAACATCATCCGTGCCGGCAGCAGTGAGCTGGTCAACCGCATCTACAGCGAGCAGCCGCGCCCCGGTGGGGACATCCTGCTCATGGTTGCCAAGGAGAACATGGAGCTCGCCTACGACTACCTTGCCCCCTACAAGAGCGCCAACCACGCCAAGATCGACGTCAACGTCCGTGACAGCGCCGATGTGCCACGCTTCTACGGCTCCTCGATGCCGCTGCAGGCAATCATGATCAACACCAACTTGCTCAAGCCAGCGGACCGCCCGGTGGCGTGGAAGGATCTCGCCGATCCCAAGTACAAAGGTGAGATCATCCTCGCCAACCCGGCCCTCAGTGGCTCGGCGTACGCCCAGCTGTACATGCTCGACCACCTCTACGGTATGGAGTTCATGGCAAAGCTTGCCAAGAACGCGGTCTTCACCGCCTCCTCCACCGCCGGTCCCGAGTCGGTTGCCCGTGGCGAGTACGCCATCACCGTCACCGGTGAGTCCAACATCGGCAAGTACATCGGCGAAGGCGCTCCGGTGACCTACGTTTACCCCTCCGAGGGGACCGGGGCTCGCTTTGATGCCACCGCCATCATCGCCAATGGTCCGAATCTTGAGGCAGCGAAGCTCTTCATGGACTTCATCACCAGCCTCGATGCGTATGAGATCATCCGCACCACCCGCAACCGCCGCGTGGTCACCACCGAGCTGCCGGGGCCGGCGAACCTGCCAGCCCTCTCTGAGATCAAGCTCTTCCCCTATGATGACATGGAGGCGAAGAACCTGAAGGAGAAGCTCGTCACCGAGTTCTCGAACCTAATGTAACGTATCTGTGCCCGGGCAGTGCCCGGGCACCACTATGCCCACAAGGAGTTTGTCACCCATGAGTCTGAGCCTGACCTACCAGCATGTGAACAAGATCTTCGGCGAACAGTCGAAAAACCCCGTACACGCCCTGAAGGATGTGTCCTTCACCATCGAGCCCGGAGAGCTCTTCTGCCTTCTCGGCCCCTCAGGGTGTGGCAAGACGACGCTGCTACGCTCCACCGCCGGCCTTGAATCGATCACCAGTGGTCAGATCCTCTACGGCAAAACGGACATCACCGCCATCCCACCGTTTCGACGCAACATCGGGATGGTTTTTCAGAGCTTTGCCCTCTACCCCCACATGAACATCTTTGAGAACGTCGCCTATGGACTGAGGGTGCGCAAGACAGCAGAGGACGTGATCAAGCGCAAAGTCACCGAAGTCATGGAGCTCGTCGGCCTGACCGAAGAGCTGAAGCGCAACCCATCTCCCACCGGCCTCTCAGGCGGCCAGCAGCAGCGCGTGGCGATCGCGCGCGCCCTTGTCTACGATCCGGACATCCTTTTGCTCGACGAGCCGCTTGCCAACCTCGATGCCAAGCTCAGGCGCTACATGCGCGCCGAGATCCGTCGTATCCAGAAGGCGACCGGCATCACCACGATCTTCGTAACCCACGACCAGGAGGAGGCGATGGCTATCGGCGACCGCCTCGCCGTGCTGCGCCGCGGCGTCGTCGAGCAGATCGGCTCCTCCAATGAGCTCTACACCTGCCCCAACAGCGCCTTTGTCTCAAACTTCATCGGCAAGATGAACTTCTTCGCCTCCAAGGCGACCGGCGAGCAGAGTGCCATCATCGATACGACCGCCATCGAGATTCCGGTGAAGGAGGAGAAGGTGAGGATGAAGAGCCGCGCCCGGGCAGGAGCCGGCGTCCTCGTCGGAGCCCGCCCCGAGCAGATGGAGGTCGTCACCACTGCCAGTGGCGATACCATCGAAGGGACGGTGCAGATCATCCAGCACCTCGGTCAGGTGGTCCGCTACGAGGTGGTCATCGACAGCGCCATCAGCGATGTACCTTTGGAGATCGACATGCCGTGCATGCTCGAGGGGGTGCAGGAGCGAGGGCGCGTCTATGTCCGACTGAAGGAGGGGCTACCCTTCCTCTTTGAGGTGGAGGAGCGCAACTGATGAAAGCCAATACCTCTCTCGGCGAAGTGGTCAAGAAGGACATCACCCCGTACCTGGTCTTCGCCATCCCGCTCGCCTTCATGGCAATCTTTCTGATCTACCCGATGTTCATCACCCTTGCCCGCGCGTTCATGCCGGCAGGCAACAAGCTGCTCTTTGGCCAGTTCTCGCTCTCCGGCTTCACCAAATTTGCCGAGAGCGCGATGTACAAGAAGGCGCTGATCAACTCCTTCATCGTAAGTCTGGCTGTGACGGGGTTCTGCATCGTCATCGGCGTTCCGATGGGCTATTTCGTAGCCCGCGTCAAGATGCCGGGCAAGAACCTGATGCTCAGCCTCGGCATCCTGCCGATCATCATGCCCTCGTTCGTCGGCGCCTTCACCTGGGTCATCCTGCTCGGTCGCCAAGGGGTGGTGCGCCACTTCCTCAACGTGTTGCTCGGTCCATTGGGCATCAGTGTGCCGACGATCTACGGCATGTTCGGCATGATTTTGTGCATGACGCTGACCTACTATCCCTTCGTCTTCCAGCTCTCCTACGGCGCCTTCGCTTCGGCGAACTCGCTCTTGGAGGAGGCTGGGATGCTCATGGGAGCGTCGCGCTGGTATATCTTTCGCACCATCACCTTCCCGTTGATCCTCCCCAGCCTCGGGGCCGGGGCGCTGTTGGTCTTCGTGCGGGCAATCGGCAACTTCGGGATTCCGGCGATCATCGGCGGCGACAAGTACGTGCTGCCGACGTTAATCTACTTTCGCGTCAACGGCTTCTGGGACCTCAACGGAGCTGCTTCGATCGCCGTCATCAACGTCATGATCACCGCCTTGGTCCTCTATCTGCAGAAGCGGGTCATCAACCGCCATGAGTATGAGACGATCTCGGCGACCCACTCTGAGATCAAACAGCACGAGGGCCTTGCCATCCGCATCATCGCTATCGTCTACTGCCTATTGATCCTCGTCGTCAGCCTCCTGCCGCAGATTACGATCATCGTCATGAGCTTCTACGAGAAGTGGGTCGGCCTCTTTCCCGAAGGGTTTACGCTGCGTAACTACGCCCGCATCCCTGTCTACTCGAAGAAGGAGCTCTTCAATACCTTCTACCTCTCGATCCTGGCTACCTTCCTCGCTGCGATCCTCGGCTCCTTGATCGCCTACATCACCGAACGCAAGAAGCCCAAGGGAGCGGCGCTGCTCGACCTGTCCATCATGGCCCCCTTCATCCTACCGGGGACCGTGGTCTCGGTCTCGCTGCTCTCCGCCTTCAGTGGCGCATCGGTCATTGCCTTGGGCGGCACCTACACGATCATCGTCATCTCGTACATGATCAGGCGCACCCCCTATGTGTACCGCAGTGTCGCAGCCAGTCTCTCTCAGCTCAACCCGTCGCTTGAAGAGGCGTCGACGATCGCCGGGGCGAACTGGTTCTACACCTTCCGCCGCGTCAGTGTCCCCTTGATCATGCCGGCTATCATCGGCGGCTCGATCCTGACGCTGACGACGCTGCTGCAGGAGCTCTCCACCACGATCCTGCTCTACAGCTCCAAGACGCGCACCGTCCCCATCCAGATCTATGGGGCGGTCGCCGACGGCAAGCTCGGTGAAGCCAGCGCTCTCAGCGTGGTCCTTCTCGTCGTAGTCTTCGTCATCGTCTATGCGATGAACCGCCGCCAAGGCAAGTCCATCGCCTCCTCCTTCAAGATGGGGTGATGATGGAAGAAGATCGCGCCTTCTATCGTGAACACCTGGTCAAGAGCGTGCTCCCATTCTGGGAGCGCGCCTTTGACGACGAGGAAGGCGGTCTCTTCACCTGCTGGACCAACGATGGCAAGACGCTGGTCTCGACCGACAAGTACGTCTGGTCACAGGCTCGGATGTTGTGGATCCTCTCCTACATGCTCGATACTCTCGCCCTTGACGAGGCCGAAGAGCGACGCTACCGCAAGCGCGCTTCATCGCTCTACGCGCTATTGAAGGGCGGGGCAATCCTCTCTGGCAAGGACGAGGGGTGCGCCTTTGTCTTGAGCCGAAGCGGTGAGCCCAAGGAGGCAGCCGCTGGCAGTGGGCTCTACACCTCCCTGTACGCCGATTGCTTTGTCGCCTTGGGCTTTGCCCGCTGGGCCAAGGTCAGTGGAAAATCTGCGATCATCGGCGAGGCGTGTGCGATCTTTGACAAGACCCTCGCCCTGATCGCACAGGCGATCGTCAAGACCGAGCCCTACCCACTGGCGCCCGATAGCGACGCCCACGGCATCCATATGATCATCTGCAATACCGCCATTGAGTTGGCCCGCGCCCTCGAATCATTCGGTGATAGCCAAAGCGCGCGGTACTGGGAGCAGGGGCGCACTTCTGCCCACACGATTCTAGGGCGCTTCGTCGACCGAAAGCGTACTCAGATCATTGAAGTGCTCAACCCATCGAAACAAGAAGAGGGGCTACTGGAGCGCCACCGCAACCCCGGCCATACGATCGAGTCGATTTGGTTTATGCTCGATGCCCTGGAAGGAGAGCGAGTCGATGAGCTACACGCCCTGCTGCTCAGCGCCCTTGAAGGGGGCTGGGATGAGCAGTATGGGGGAATTTTGCGATACGTCGACTGCGATGGGGGAGAGCCTATCGGAGAGGCGGGCAGTGACGCCTTCTCGCACCTGGTCGCTTCGACGTGGGACTATAAGCTGTGGTGGCCCCACGCAGAGGCGCTGTATGCGACAGCTAAGATGGCGTCTTTGACCGAGGACCCTGCACTCTGGCGCTGGTATGAGCGCATCAAGGAGTATACGTTCTCTACCTTCCCATCGCTAGAAGAGGGGATGGAGTGGATTCAGATACGAACACGTACAGCAGAAGCCGAGGAGGCGGTTGTGGCACTGCCGGTCAAAGACCCGTTTCACATCACCCGCAGCCTTCTGTTGCTCATCACAGACAAAGGATTGGTATGATGCACTACGATAGACTTACTGGCGAAGAGAAGAGCGGCCTGAACATCAGCATGTTCAAGGCGTACGATATCCGCACCAAGAGTGCGGCCCTCACCCCCGCTTTGAAGAGGCGGCTTATCAGGGCGCTGGGGCGCTACTATACCGAGGTCTTGAAGGTCGACTCGGTGGTCCTCGGTCGCGATGCGCGCCTCGCTGCGCCGGCTTTGATGGAAGCAGCCATTGAAGGCTTGACCGAGATGGGCCTGGATGTCCTGGTAAACCCGACTCAGATCTCAACCTGCCAGTTCTATTACGGGTGCATGCAAAATCCCCATAGCGCCGGCATCATGATCACAGCGAGCCACAACCCCGGCTCCTACATCGGCATGAAGCTCGTCGCCCCCACTCTAGTCACCCTTGCCATGGGCAATGGGCCACAGGGGGGCATCAGCGCGATCAGGGAGTTCTACATCGAAGATCGCCCCGCTGGCCAAGGCAGGCGCGGTCGAGTGCGCATCGTGCGCTACCTTGACCAGTTCATCGACTACTCCACGCGCCTTGCCGGCATCCAGCCCCATGAGCTGGACGGAGTCTCGATCCTCACAGACTTCCTCTCAGGTTCTGCTGGGACAGAAGTCAGCGAAGCGCTGATGGGCGCCGGAGCGAGCGTCAGGGTCCGTAACCTCGTCCCTGACGGCACCTTTCCCTCAGGGGACCCCAACCCGATCGTCGCCGATTCGATCGCTCCGACGTGGAATATGATCAGGGAGGGTGGTTACGACTTTGGCTTCTGCTTTGACGGAGACGGGGATCGGATGGATACGATGAACGCCAAAGGCGAGCAGATCACCCCATCGTACAACCTCTCCTTGTTGATCCCGGAGATCAAGCGACTCTTCAGGGGTGTGCATGAGAGCGGCTACTTTGGTTCGGCTGCCTTCAACCCGCAGATGTTCTACGATGTGAAGGCCAACCCGCCATCGGTGGTCCGTCAGGCCAAGGAAGGCATCGGGGTGCACATTATCCGTAACGGCCACTCCTTCATCAAGGAGGCGCTTCGACGTAACCTCAAGGACCAGTATATCGTCGCCAGTGAGGAGAGTGCCCACTACTACATGAACTTCCCCCTCGACAGCAAGGATTACTCCAAGGGGTTTGCCGCAACTGAGAATACCCTGTATTTCACCCTCCTCACCGCCAAGGCGTGGAGCCGAAACCCCAAGCTGTATGAAGAGGCGTTCGCCGAACAGCTGGCGATTCATCGCCAGCGAGAGTGGCCGTGTGAGTTCTTCAGCGACGAATATCTTGAGCCGGTTGTCGCTGAGGTTGAGCGGATCTTCGCCGAGCGCGGCCTCTCGGTCTTCAAGACGATGGAGGACGGCTCCAGCCTTGACGCCACGCTGATGAGAGAGGGGCTGCCAGAGCTCATTGGCCGGACGACGAACCTCAACGGAGAGTGGCTGCAAGTTGCCCAGCGCATCAGCCGCAGTGAAGAGGGCATCGCCCGCTGGGAGGTCGCTTCCTCCTCTGCCGAGCGCCTCAACGAAGCGGTGAGCCTCATCCGGGGTGTCACCGATACCTATGTGAAGGATGGCAAGGCGAGGTACGAGTAGGGCGGTATCACTATCGAAGAGCACGCAAGATGAATGGCTCTGTACAGCTATGATCACCGATCATAGCCGTACAGTTAGGTTTTCCTGCCAAGTCTGCCCACTCGATGCACAGCACCGATGTTACACATGTTGTCCCCGGACAAACATCCTCTTTGAAGCATGCCAGCATGATTCTCTCCTCAATGGATATATAATACCTATCGGACCAGTATAGTCCGATAGGAGGGAGTGTGCTACTATGGTTGATACAGAGGTGATTTTGATGGATGAAGATGAGAGAAGAGAGTACAAAGCTTCCTATACACCAACCTTTCTCAAGACTGTTAGTGCATTTGCCAACTATCAAGGGGGAACAATATTCTTTGGCATCGACGATACCAAGCAAGTCATAGGAATCGACGACACAAACAGCCTCATCGAACGGATCGAAGGGGCCATCAACGATGCGATCACACCTCGGCCAGACATCAAGATCTCTGTACAGGAGATTAGAGGCAAGAGGGTGGTCGCTCTCCATGTTGCCCCAGGAGATGTTGCCCCCTATTACTATCAGAATCGGACCTACAAGCGCAGCAGAGCCGCCACTGTCCCTGTCGATGCGTATGAATTGCAACGTCTGACACTCGGCACTACGCATCGAAGCTGGGATAGTTTGGATTCACTTGACGATGAGCTTACTTTCAATCTCCTAGAAGAAGCGTTTATAGAAGCGGTGGGTATCGACACCCTCGATGATAATGTGATGAAGACACTTGGCCTTTTGGGAAAGCGAGGGTACAACCGGGCAGCCTGCCTATTTAGCGATACTCCCGATCTAGACCAAGGAGGGATTGAGGTGGCCCAATTTGGTCAATCCACCTCTATTTTCCTTCATCGCGAATCCATCGGGAAGGTATCGCTCCTTACCCAATATCGTCGAAGTCTAGAGCTCTTCGACCAGTTTTTCAAGGAGTATGAGGAGGTGAGCGGCTTCTATCGAGTCAAGCGAATCCAGATTCCCCGTGAAGCCTTCAGGGAGAGCCTTCTCAATGCCATCGTTCATCGTGACTATGGAAGCCGTGCATCCATACGGATTGCAGCCTATTCCAATCGCATAGAGATCACATCTCCCGGTGGTCTGGTCGACGATATCAGTGAAGAGGATTACCTCGATGGGCGGATATCGTCCCCTCGCAATCCAATCATTGCGTCTGTCTTTCACCGATTGGGCTTGGTGGAGCGGTTTGCCACTGGAATCAGGCGAATCCGTGAGGCATATCAAGTCTACGGTCAATACCCGCTCTTCGACATCAGGGAGAAAAACGTCACCGTCATCCTTCCGGTCATCGACTACCACAGTGTGGAGCAGGGCCTGGCTACGTATGTAGTCGGCGATACAGGGCGAGTGCTCTCCCTCTTCAATAGGACAGAAACCATCACCAGAGCTGATGTCCAGGCGCTCTTGAAGATCTCCGCCACCGGCGCCAAGCGCCTCTTGTCGACGATGGTGGAGGACCAGCTACTCACAATGGAGGGGAAGGGGCCAGGGGTGCACTATCGAAGATGGAGGCCGTACGGGCACCTATCTTGAAGGTTCGAGGCTACACGCCATCGATTGTTCTGACGTGGCTGCATCATTGTTGCTCGCTTTTGTCCTTGGTACCATAGGGTTCAACAGAGAATTGCATGAAGCGAGTGTCCCGAATCCTTGAAGCGCGCAACAAGGATGCCATCGCTCAGTACAATCGCCACAACCTCTCAATCCTCTCCTTGGTCGGAGCCTTGATGATGCTCATCCCTATCGCAGCGGCCCCCTTCAGTGAAACCAAGCGCCTACTGCTGTCTGTCTACATAGTAGTGGTGGGTTTTCGATCTTCTTTGCCTTGGCGGTCTATCTCAGCGTCATCGTCACAGTCCATATGCGTGCGACTGTCATCATCGGGGTGTTCTGCATCATGCCGCTGGCGTTCATCGGCCATCCGCTACGGATGAATCTCTTCGTTGCATCCTAGTTTTTGATCCATTCGCTGTTGGCCTATGTCTTCAAACGGTCCCTCTTCTTCTATGATGTTGTCAACGCGCTGGGTTTCTCCATTCTTGGGTATTTTTTTGGCACGATCATGATCGGGCTCAGGGTTCGTAGCTTCGAGGATCGGCGCCTCTTGGTCATCAAGGGACAGACCGATGCACTGACCGGGCTCTACAACCGTTGCAAGCTCTTTGAGACGTTGGCCTAGAGAGAAATCCAGCCACTTTCGGGCATCATGATGATCGACATCGACCGCTTCAAGGAGTACAACGACCGCCACAGGCACATCGAGGCAGACGAGGCGATTCAGCATCTCGCTGCGATCCTTCAGGCGATGAGCGCCCAAGCTTGCATCACCTTCTACCGCTACGGCGGCGAGGAGTTTGTTGGCCTCGCCTCCTCCCTCACTGAGGAAGAGCTCGTGGCCCACGCCGAGGCTCTGAGGCTTGCGGTCGAACAAGCTGACAAGGCGGTCTTTGCGGCAAAGCGAGATGGGCATAACCGGCTCGTCACCCTCCGCGCTCCCTGATCATCGCCAAGGTCCTCATCACACTGAAATACGAGGCCAGAGTGCTACTCTCTGCATTCGACTGTAACGCCAGTAGCTCATCAGAGTTCATGAGCCAGTGGTTTTGCACCCGCCCTTGGTCGATGAAGCCAAAGAGGCTCTCGCTCTCCAGCCTCTTCTCCTGAAGGCGGTAGAGCAGGGTGAATGCCAACTCATCGTAGAGGGGGTGGGAGAAAGATCCATCCCAGGTGAGGTGCATCTCCTGTATGCCCTCTCTTCCCTCGGAGAGGAGGGTGGTGTCCTCAACTGTATCGAGGAGGGAGAAGTAGAAGAGACTTGCTGTCCCCTTGCCCTTGTCCTTGCGTAAGATCCGCCCCAGGCGCTGGATGCGCTGGCGCTGCTCACTTGTCGATGCAATGACGATGCCCACGTCAGCCGATGGGATGTCCAGCCCCTCATCAAGGGCTTTGCACGAGACGAGGATACGCACCTCCTTGGAGCGATAGCGCCGAAGGGCCAGGGTGCGGGCAACACTTCCCATCTGGCTGTGATACATGGCTACCTTCTCTCCCATCTTAGCACGGAGTGCTTGGTAGAGTGCTTCACTCTGCTCGATGCGCTCGGCGAAGACGATGATGGTACTCTCGTCACTGAGGAGGGTGATGAGATCGAGGGCACAGTCGATACGCTGCGGCGCTTCATAGACGATGGCACGTCGTTTATAGAAGAGGTTCAACAGCTTGGTGGCAAGGGATGTGCTCGGGTCACCATCGGCTGTCGCGATGCGCTGTAGTTCGTGGATGAAGCGATGACCGGCTATCTTCAGCGATGGATATTGTTTATAAAGCTTGCTCATAGCGACAGTGATGGCATCGCAGAGCTGCTCATACTCCGCAGCCTGCTCACCGTCCATCCACAGCCCGATGTTGAGGATCACGACGTCGTTGACCACACCGTCAGCGATCGCCTCACCTACATCGTAGGAGTAGAAGAGAGGGCCGAGGGCAGGGACAAGGATACGGTCAAAGTAAAAAGTCTTGGGGGTGGCCGATAGACCAAGGGCGTAGTAGTGTGCCTTCGCCTCAGGATCTACGACATCGAGGAAGGAGAAGATCTTGCGGTTCTCGTCGCTGCCATAGTGGTGACACTCGTCGGCGATGAGCATGATCGGTTGGCCATCGGACAGGCTGCGCGCAACGATTGGGGAGATACGGTAGCGCGCAGAGTTGACTACGTAGATCATCACCGGCTTGTCGTGGCGGCTCGATAGCCCACCTCCGACAAGGCCGATCTCATCGCGGCTATAGCCCAGTTCATGTTCCAATGTGATGATCATCTGCTTCCATTGGCCGAGCAGGAACGTCTTTGGCACGATGATGACAAGGTGCAGGCGCCTTGTGAGGCGCTCTTGCAGGGCTTTGGCAGCAAAGAGGGCCAGCACGGTCTTTCCGGCCCCGGTAGCCACCTCCACGACGCCACGAGCATTGGTACCCAACCATTGTTGGATACACTGCTCTTGCCATCGATAGAGGGAGAATGCCATAGGCCAACCCTACCATAGCCATAGTTTTATGCGCAATACCAATTGCCTTTAGCCCTTCTTTCTTCTATGATGCCCAATTGAGGAGCACCCATGGATTACGAGAGTCTATACAAAGAGTACCAGTACATTGAAAAGAGTCTGAAAGACCAGATCAAGAGCCTGTCAAAGCTACAGAAGTCAATTGCCAAGGGCATGGAGAGCGGAGAGCTTGCCAAGGCCCGAGTCGACCTTGCCCAGCTTGAAGGCATCAATACAACGACCAGTGAGAGCATCGACGGCCTGAAGGGAACTCTCCTTGGCTTCGATAGCCGCTCCTACATCGAAAGCGGCCTGTTTGCCACCCAGCTCTTGGAGCAGTGTGAGGCTGCCGGCATCGATGTCATCGGTGAATTTCCGATCTACGAGATGTTCCCCTACCGGGTGCGGATCTCAGTGGAGGAGGAGGCGGTCTACCTTGACCGCAAGAAGTACGCCCTGCTCAGACCCAAGAGCCTGGTCTCCTTGATCAAGGGAAGTCAGGAGAAACTCTACAAGGCCTCCTTCAACGCCGCCTCGTTTGCCAACGAGCTTGCCGCCGCCTACGACCTGGCCGAGCTCTCCAACCCCAAGAAGGCAGGCGGGGATGTCTATCTGACTACCCTCTACAAGTACCTGGTGCCGATGGCCCGCTCACGCAAGGAGTACGACCAGCAGTCGTACGCCTTCGATATCGCCCGCCTCTTCGACAGCGAAGAGGTCGAGCTGAAGGGAGGGCGGCGCTACCAGTTCGGTCCGAGCCGCAACAACAACAAGGCGTTGCGAATCCTCGATCGGGAGGGCCGGGAACACTACCTGGCGACGATCAGGTTCTTCTAAGAGGAGGATGAGATGGCAGAGCCACATGCCCTGGAGGCGACGATTGCCCAGCTGAGCAAAGGAGAGGTCCCCGACAGCGAAGAGCTGCTCAGCCAGCTGTCGGTGGGAATCGAGTTTCTCACAGACTTCTACCGCCAGCAATACCTGAGGACCTTCATCCGCCAGGGAGGCTCGGCGATCAAGTTCATCACCGGACGGGCCGGAAGTGGCAAGAGCCACGCCATCAAGGTCCTCTCCTCCGATGCCCGCGCCGAGGGGTATGTGACAGTCAACCTCTCAGCGCGTGATGTGTGGCTGCACGACTTCAAGGAGTTCTACCTTGAGATCCTCAAGAGAGCTGATATCATGGCGCTTTTGGGCGACTGCGCCCGTTCGATCGTCATCGACATGGGCTATGACCCATCTCAGATCGCCAAGGGCTCGACGTTTCTTGACTACCTGGCCCAAAATGGCCACGCCGATGGGCTGACACGCTGGGAGATCCGCAACCAACTGCGGACTCGGTTCTTGAACAACCCGCGCATGGACAACAACTTCAGCCTCGCCTGCAGCCTTTTGTGCGGCTCGCTGTTGGGTCATCCGACACTCGAGGAGGCGAACGAGGAACTGCTCTTGGCGTGGTTGCACGGGGACAAGCAGGTTCGCATGACCCAGCTCAGGCCCCTTGGCCTGGCTCCGAGCAAGGTTACCAAATACAATGCGCGTAACCTCCTACGCTCGCTCTCCGAGCTGGTCGTCCAAGGCGGACATAGCGGGCTCTTGGTAACCGTCGACAACCTCGAGGTGCTCGCAGACACCTCCGGCATGAACGAGCGCCACTACACCAAGATGCGGCGCGAGGACACCTATGAATCGATCCGCCAGCTGATCGATGACATCGACACCTTCGGCAACACGATGGTCGTCTTCTCCTTCGATCGTGCGCTTCTTGATAATGAGAACCGTGGGCTGAAGTCCTACCAGGCGCTCTGGATGCGGATCCAGAACGAAGTCACCAGTGAGCGCATCAACAAGTTCAGCGACATCATCGACCTGGACCGCGTAGCGGCTCAGGTCTATACACCGGCTTTGCTGATCGAGATGAGCGAGAAGCTCGCCCAGATGGTGGGCAAGATCAACGTGAAGGCCCAGGTGTTCGATGAGGAGACAGCCTTACGGCTCATCGCCCAGGCGCGAAGCGGGGCCGTGTCACTGCCTCGGCTTGTCAATCGGATGACTTTGGGCTTCATTGAGGAGGTTGGCGATGAGCAGTAACCACGAAGAGCGCCATATGATCGAGGCGCTGCGGTCGGGAATTCCGAGTCGGGCGATCGGCCGCCACTTCAGCGAGGCGAGAGCTGACTTGCTCGATCAGATCATCGGTCGCATCGATCAGGTATCTAGCGATGGGATCAGCGACGGGATGGTCATCACCGGCAAGTACGGAGAGGGAAAGACCCACCTGGTCAACACGATCTACACCCTTGCCCATGGTCGCAACATGGTCGTCTCCACCGTTTCCCTCTCCAAGGAGACTCCCTTTGACAAGCTGCACTTCGTCTACCCCAAACTGGTAGCTGAGACGTACCTGCCGGGCAAGGCTCAACCGGGTTTCTTCACTGAGCTTGACAAGAAACTCACCGAGAACGCGCCGCTGACCACTGAGCTGCAGCTCTATGCTGCGCGCAAGCTTGAGACTGACAAGCTCTATTACCTGCTCAAGTGCTTCGTCAAGACCGAAGACCTGGAGGAGCGTTTCCAGTTCCAGACTGACTTGGAAGGGGACTTCATCTCCAACGTCCTCATCAAGCAGATCTACCGCCGAATCTATGAAGAGAAGGTCGTCTTCAGCCAGAACTTCGCCAAGACGCGGCACAGTTTTGACTACTACACCTTCCTCTCCCACCTCTTCAAGCGCCTCGGCTACAGTGGGTGGGTCATCCTCTTTGACGAAAGCGAGCTCATCGGCCGCCTTGGCAAGAAGGCGAGGCTGAAGGCGTATCAGAACATGGCTCGCTTCCTCTTCCCGCCCAAGAGCTTGGAGGGAGTCTTCACCCTCTTTGCCTTCTCGGCCTCATACGCCGAGGATGTGATCGAGGCCAAAGGGGAGTATGAGAACATCAAGGAGGTGTTGGGCGACGACGAGCTGGCCAAGGCGGCCCTTGACGCCATCATGGAAGCTGAACAGCTGGCCCCGCTCACCCGCACCGAGATCGATGCGATCTTGCAGAAGATCATCGCCTTCCACGCCAAGGCATATCAGTGGAAGCCGGCATTCGATACTGCCCTCCTTCTTCAGAAGGTTGATAAGAGTGGCTATCTGCTACGCAGCAAGATCCGCAGCATCATCGAGTACCTCGACCAGCTCTACCTCTATGGAAGTGAGACAGAGAGCACCGTCTCTGACCTTGATGAGGAGAGCTACGGCGAAGTGCCCAGCTACGAGGAGATCTTTGGCGAGGAGTAGTCGGCGCCACACTGCTGCACCAAGAGAGGGGGTGTGGCGAGCTTTTGCACTATCTAAACTATCCAAGCCATCCGAGAAAAAATTAACCTCGGAATGCGAATCCAAGGGATGGTCCATCAGGATGTGTATGAACTTTCCATGGATAGCGTATGTGAACTGATCGCCAACGCCATCGCTCATCGATCGTATTTGGTGCCGGGAGGCGTTCAGGTGGCATTCTATGATAATCGCTTGGAGATAACCTCGCCCGGGATGTTGGTGAACGGGGTTTCCATAGAGAAGATGAAAGCGGTATCCCAAGAATCATCAGGGAGTGCAAGGAGTATGGCTTGCCTGAACCGTCATTCAGTGATTTCGGCACTGATCTTCGGGTGAATATATACCGAGACCACCCTCGCTTCAATGAAGTCTCCCCAGTCAGCGACCAGGTGCGGCCACACGGTGTGCCTGCGTTCACCGATGACGATAGAGCACTCCTCACGTTGCTGCACGGACAGCTGAGATTCACCTAAGATAGAGATAGCCTCTGCTTTGAACCGGACGGTGGGGCAGGTGAAGTATTCCCAAACGAAGCTGAAGAGGCGGCTGGGCATCAAGCGGGTGGGCACCAGCAAGAAGGGATATTGGGAGGTCCGTGTCCCTCTCTTCGATCGATGGAAAGAATCATCAGTGGTGGGTACTGTCGGAAATCTCGATGCGGGCTTTTGAGGGCAGGCGAAGATCGTGTGAGAGTTGTTGCCATACACTCCAATAGGGGAACAGGGTTCCATCTGCCCTCTCTCGAATCATGGCTGATACAAACCTCCTGACTTCTTGGGGGGCTATCTCGGCAATAACCTCAAAGACACTCTTTCTTCGTCTTCGCACCAGAGCAGCACTGTTCAGGCCCAATACCTCTATCGTCTTGATGGCTTCTATATCGGCTTCATCAGTTGATTGTAGGGTACCGTCAGTTCTACAGCGAAAGCGTCCTTCACACTCTGGGTCAAGAGGCGAGAGTATATCAACTGGGTCATGGCTCCCTTTGAGAGAATCACAATGGGGTGGCTCTCCCTCAGCCTCGTTGCAGCTCAACAAGAAATTATCAAAATCCAACTCGCGTTCAGGGTAGTGTGTTTGTGGAAAGAAGTGATCTATTCGCGTTTTGTCGCCTAGCTGCGACTCACAGTAACAGCAAAGGCCTTTCTGGTCAGAAAAGAGAACATCTCGGACATCGTTTTTTTCAGGGTGTTGAAGGTTCCCAAAAGATGGCTGCCAGTCTTCGTTTGCTAAATTTAACCACTGAATGAAACTCAGTGGAGGCTGAGACTTTTTAATATATCTCATATGCCAATCGTGCGCCTTCGCGTGATGAGCATCTGGATTTTCTCCAATTCACTATCGTTATGGACGATCTGTTGAAGTTCTCCTAACTTCATCTCTGCTTTATCAAGGTCAGTCTCCATCAAGTTATAGATTTCCTTGATGCGTTCATGAACCTCTTTGGGCCGTACTGTTTGAAGGCCGAGGAAGTCCTGGTAGATCTCATCCATCTCCTTGCCATAGGAGGGCACCCCTTGCGTGATGGCGATGGTATCAACGTCGCTGGAGAGGCGGTACACCTCTCCAGGTCTCCCTTGCGATATGATGGGAGGGGCGTGGCTGGTGAGGATGAATTGGCAGTTTGGAAAGGTTGTTCTCAGGTTTTCGACGACCGAATACTGCCACGTTGGATGCAGGTGTACATCAACTTCATCGATGAGGATGATGCCACGTCCTAAAAGGGGATTGGGGAGGGTGGGATTTGCAATAG
>LVBE01000227.1 GCA_001603105.1 Spirochaetales bacterium Spiro_03 | reverse complement strand
AAGCCGAAGAGGAAGAGAAGGAAGGGCTTGCACTACCGCAGCGCAGAGGAGAACACCACCTTCCTCTCGTTGGCCGGCTATGCCGTCGTACACGACCAGATCATCATGGATGTGCAAAAGGGGGATCGCGATGTTTGACACCGGCAACCTCCCCATCTACGTGCGCCCCGGCTACACCGACGGCCGTAAATCAATCGACGGCCTGGTGGGCGTCATCCAGAACCAGATGCAGCTGGACGTGCTGCAGGGCGGCCTGTTCATCTTCTGCTCCAAGGCGCGCACGATGATAAAGTGCATACTTTGGGACGGCACGGGATTCTGGCTGATCCAGAAACGACTGGTGGGCTACACCTTCGCCTGGCCGATGAGCGAGGAGGAGGCGATGAGGATCAGCGGCGAGGAATTGCAGCTTCTGCTGCAGGGAATCGACGTGTTCCGCCGCTTCATCCCCTGGGCCGACGTGAAGATCAGCTGAGCTCAATGATGCCCTATAACGGCAAGGACAATACAAGAATATGGTCCTGACATAGGTAATAGGGCATCGTTTGGTTGACAAAAGCCTCTGTTTATGCTATCATTCCATCATGAAGTTCGAGGTGAGCCACAAGGACCGGTCGGTCATAATAGCGCTGGGGAACCAGATAAAGAGGGAGGGTGACCGAGCGGTCCCCTCCGCCCTTGTCTCTGCCGACGACCGCTTCTATGAGGAGGCCAGCCGGGAGGACCTGGTGGCCTTCGCCCGGATGGCCGCATCCCATGCTCTCGAGCGCGACCGCGACAACGAGGTGCTGCGCACCAAGCTGGGCCTCATCATCTCGCTGTTGGACGGCAGCGCCGACGTCAGGCGCGAGAGTTCACCCGTCGGGGAGCTGGACCTGTTCGCCGAGGACATCCGTCCTCTCGAATCCGATGCACCCCTGCTTGAGGGCATGTCGGAACCCGAGGCCAAGAAGGCGCGTGTCCACCATCCCAAGAAGGGACTCACCGGCGCCACCCATGTGGCAGAGCGTGTCTATCGCCTCGACGACGAGAAGCTGGCCGCCCTCAGGGAGGCCGGCTTCACCGTCAGGGAGCTGGGCGAGGACGTGAGCGAATACTACCAGACGATCAATTCGATGGTCAGGATGCGGGTGAGGCGCGTCTCCTATACGGTCAGGGACAGGGAGGGGGTCGAGACGGTCATCACCGCCAAGGCCCCGGACCGGTTCCTTCCCAAGACGAAGGTCGGCGACCTCTTCCTTGCCGATGTGTGCCACCGCAAGTACGCCGTGCATACCCCGTACAACCGGACCGCCCAATTGTTGAAGCTGGACGGGTGCAACATCAGCCGCCAGGACCTTGACCGCTACCAGATGCAGATCTTCGAGCGCCTCGGGGCGATGGACGGCCTCTTCGAGCAAAAAGCGCTCGAGAACCGCATCCTCTACATCGACGAGGTGCCCACCGCCACCCAGGGCAGCAGCAAGAAGAAGAACTACGTCTGGGTCATCAACAACAAGGGCCTCGCCTGGTACCGCTACTTCGAGGGGAGGGCGGGCGAAGGACCCTTGGGGGCCTTCGGCAACTGGGACGGCTTCTGCATGACCGATGCCTTCTCCGCCTACCCCGCCCACCTGAAGAAGGCGACGCTTGGCATATGCCTGGCCCATGTCCGCAGGCGATATATTGACTACCGCAAGGTCACCGGCTCGGAGGAGGCGGTGAAGATCCCGCTCGATTGCCTCGGGGCCATCTACCATGAGGACGGCAAGCTGCGCACCCTGCTTGAGGGGGGCGAGATTGACCACGCCCGATTCCTCGAGGAACGAAACCGGCTGTGCCGTCCCCATCTGGGCACGCTGAAGCAATGGTGCGAGCGATGCCGGGCGGCAGGATATCACAAGAACACGGCCCTTGAGCGGGCGGTCCGGTATACCCTGGACAACTGGCAGCGCATCGAGAACACCTTCGCCAATGCCGAGGCGGAGATCGACAATA
>LVBE01000226.1 GCA_001603105.1 Spirochaetales bacterium Spiro_03 | reverse complement strand
ACAAGAGAAAATAGAGCGAATATGATAATTGTACATTGGAATTGTACGTCCGATTAGCAAGGAGGATGCAATGGGAAAGAAAAATTTCCTTGAAAAGAACTTTATAGCCGGCTTTATTTTTTTCTTTTTTGGAGGTGCCATGCTCCTCACGACAGGAATGAGTCGGGGCGCTTACCCAGCTTTGATTTTCATACTGCTTGTCTTGTTTGGGGCTATCACGATGGGTTCTTCCATATTCAAGCCTGCAGGAAGTCGGATTGAGGCGACCTCAAAACGCGAGGTTCTCTTCATAGCCAGCCTCTTCATCAGTCCTGTCTTGACCGGACTCGTAGGATTCTATGTGGCAGGATTCCTGGAGATTGTCACGATCATGCTTATAATCTCCCCAAAGCGAGATAAGAGAACAGTGCTGAACATACTTCTGTTCTGTGCTGCAGCCGTTGTCATCACCTATCTGATTTTTACAGTTGGATTGCGTATTCGTTGCCCAAGAGGAGCGCTGCTTCTCATCTAATATTTTCAAAGGAGTTTAAAGGTATGAAGGGTAAAATTAGTAAAACTGTGGGCTTGTTGTTGGTGTCCCTGGTGTTAGTAGCACCTCTGTTCGCTGCTGGACAGGTAGAGACCAAGGATTCAACATACCCCGTGAAGGAAGTGACCTGCATTGTCATAGCGGCTGCAGGGGGCGGGACTGATGCTATGGCACGTGCTGTAAGTACTCCACTTGAGAAGCTTATTGGCAAACCTATTGTCATTCTGAACAATGGGAGTGCCGGTGGTCTCATTGCTATGGGGGATATCAAGAAGGCGAAAGCGGATGGGTATACCCTCGGTGTTTTTTCAAATACCGACGTTGCCAATTTCGCATATACGCAAAAGGAGATACCAGTCAGCATAGATGACTACACCTATATTGCTGGATTGAATACAACAGGTGACATTCTACTGGCAAAGAAGGGGTCTTCAATCAAGAACACATCCGATTTGATCGCTCTGGCAAAGAAGAACCCCAAGGCTGTGACGATTGCCCTTCCGTCACCTATCCAAGAGATGTCGCTCTCCCTGGTGAACGAAAAATTGGGAATTGAGACCACCGGTGTCGTCTATGATGGGGGTAACAAGGTCTTTGCCGATCTGCTCGGCGGTCACGTGGAAGCTGGAATTCTGAGTGCGAAATTTATACAGCAGGCAGAGGACCAGGGATTGGCCATTTTAGGTTTGATGCTCGAGACTCGCCTCGAATCATTTCCTAGCGTGCCCACCTTCCTTGAGCAGGGGTACTCTATCCTGAACCCTGCCCGTCGCATGCTCGTTGGTCCAAAGGGACTGCCCACCGAAGTTGTCGATAAGCTGGTCGCGGACCTGAAAAAGGGGTACGAAGGACCCATCAGCACTAGTATCACTACTATCGGGGAAGTGCCGGCGCTACTTACTGGAGCGGAGCTTGCAAAATTCCTTGAGGCAGACTTTGCCATGAGGAAAGCATTTCTGACAAAGTAGAATTAGAATAAAGGAGACATGGAGTGGAACTCGTAGTACAAGTAATGGCAAATGTGTTTAGCCTGGAGGTACTGTTCATCTGTTTGCTTGGGACAGTTACAGGAGTAATTCTGGGAGCTATCCCGGGGATGAATGGTGGAATTGGTATCGCAGTCATGTTGCCTTTCACCTACTCCATGTCGCCTGCTACTGGGTTATTATTCCTAGGTGGGATGTATCTTGGGTCTTCCTATGGGGGATCCATCTCTGGAATACTGATAAATGTCCCTGGGACGGCTGAATCGGCGTGTACTGCAATCGAAGGGTATCCGATGACTCTACGAGGTGAAGGCAAGAGTGCACTGTATTACTCAATTATTGCCAGCACCTTCGGTAGTATTGTCGGGTTGTTTGTCCTAGTTTTCTTTACCCCCCTCCTCTCAGCAGTTGCTGTGAAATTCGGGCCGCCTGAGATGATGTTGCTTGCAATTTGTGGCCTTACTATCGTGGGAAGCCTTACGGGGAAAAACGTTGTCAAGGGAATGATCGCCGCTCTCTTTGGGCTGTTCTTGGCAATGGTGGGGGTGGACAATGCCACCGGAAGGTTCAGATTTACATTCGGCACTACTGCCCTATTGGGAGGAATCGATCTCATCCCCGCCGTGATAGGGCTCTTTGCAATCGCTGAAATGGTCAAGCAAGGGCTGGGACAGATTGAGATAGGGTTTGATGAAAATACCAAGGAGTTGGAAGAGGTCCGGTTTGGGGCGATCTTTGGCAATACGTTCAGAAAATACTCTGCTCACCTACTTCGCTCATCAGCGATTGGGACATTCATCGGGGTGCTTCCAGGAACTGGTGGGGCAATTGCGTCATTCCTCGCCTATGGTGATGCGAAGAGCAGCGATAAGGATGGATCGTTTGGAAAGGGGAATCCTGCTGGTATCATTGCTCCCGAGACTGCGAATAACGCTGCCGTAGGTGGGTCTTTGGTCCCGATGTTGTCGTTGGGGATACCTGGGTCGGCAACGTCTGCCATCATGTTCGGTGCGTTGACGATCCACGGCTTGATTCCAGGTCAGCGCTTGTTCATCGATCATGCCGATGTGGCGTATACCTTCATGATCGGCATGTTTGTTGTTACATTCTTCATGTTCCTCGTCGGCGTTTTCGGGATCCCCCTCTTTGCCCATATCCTGAAGTTGAAGATGAAATACATCATCCCAGTGGTCATCTTGTTCTCACTCATAGGCGCCTATAGTGTCAACAACTCAGTGCACGATGTGTTCATTGCAATTATATTAGGTTTGTTGGGGGTGCTGTTTGCACGATTGGAAATTCCAAATACTCCTATTGTTTTAGGCCTTATTCTCGGTGGTATCATCGAGAGTAACTACGTGCGTTCTTCAATCATCGTGAAGGCGCAAGGATTGAATTTCTTCGCTTACGTTCTGTCTCGTCCTATTTGCATCTTCATCCTGCTGCTTACCGTCTATCTCATTTGGGCGAACGTCAGGGCATTGGATCGGGGAAAGAAAATCCAGCGCGAAACAAATATTGAACAAGATCTTCAGGAAGGTTGATGATGAAGCCACATGTAGTGTTTATTCTTTCAGACCAGCATAACCCACAGATTATGGGAAATGCAGGTGATGACGTTGTTCGTACTCCTGTTTTGGATGCTTTGTATGAGCAGGGGGTCGCTTTCGATAATTGCTATTGCGCTTCACCGTTGTGTGTTCCAAGTCGATCGGCACTGCTGAGCGGACTACTGCCTTCGCGTACTGGAGTATTCAACAATATGCAGGCATTGCCTTCCAATAATGCCACCTTTGTCAACGCTTTGACCGTCGGTAGCTATGAGACGGTGCTAAGTGGAAGGATGCACTTTGTTGGTTGGGATCAACGCCATGGGTATGAGAAGCGATTTGTCGGTGACATTACACCTTGCTTTGTGGGTGGCGACAATGAACAAGAGATTTATGGGGACTTCAAGCGCTCCAGCGGACAGAACATGACCTCGATCAAAAAATCAGGTCCAGGACGTTCGGCCGTGCTTGATTACGATCGGGATGTCGTTGATGCAGCGATCTCCTATCTTGAAACCCGCGATGATGGGCGGCCACTCTTCTTGACTGTCGGCCTCTACGGACCGCACTGCCCCTATATTGCCCCAAAAGAGCTGTATGATTACTACTATGAGAATCTTGAAGAGCTGCCCTTCGTTGATCAGCAGATTAAATCGACCATGCACCCCGCCATACAGAGATGGTATGAAAACCGGAACCTTGAGGCGGTGACACAGGAGGATGTACGACGTATACGCGCTGCATATTATGCGATGGTCGAGTACATGGACACATTGATCGGTGAGTTGATGGAGGCCATCGACCAAACCTTGGGGCGCGAGAATACCCTGGTCGTCTACGGCTCGGACCATGGGGATAACATTGGCGAGCATGGCCTCTTTTGGAAGACGAATTTCTATGAAGGGTCTGTACGTGTACCACTGGTCCTTTCCAAGCCCGATACCTTCCCGGCTCGGAGAATAAAAGGACTGTCAAGCCTTCTTGATCTTGCACCGACGCTGTTGGAGTTTACAGGTTCCCCTGGCTTACCACAGTACGATGGTATCAGCCTCATGCCATATCTTGGTGGTGGGGAAGATATCCCTGAAGACCGCCATGTGATAGCGCTGTGCAGTGACATCAAGGGCGATGAACCGAGTGCCATGATACGCCACAAACAATACAAGCTCGTACAACATGCAGGGTACGAGGACTATCAGTTGTTTGATGTAGCGAATGATCCAAAAGAGCAGGACGACTTGGGGACCAGTGAGCAACACGCTCAGACGATTGCCGACATGGCGCAGATACTGGACACATATTGGGATCCAAGACAAGCCCAAGAGGAGCTTCGCAAGAGCAAAATCCATTTTAGTCTGATGAAGAGGTGGTTTGACACAGTACAGCCAGAGTTGGTAGAGGAATGGCGCGGGGATGTCAAGAACAATTATCTGGACCTCGAGTAAAGATAGGGAGCTTTTATGAGAATACAGAGCAAAAAGATGCAACAAGTCCTCTCTGATGTGCTGAGAAAATACGGTTTCTCGGATGTCGATGCCGAACAGAGTGCAGCACTTTTTGTACAGAACAGTGTCGACGGGGTGTACTCACATGGCTACATCCGCTTTCCACGGGTGATTTCGTACCTTGAGAAGGGGTATATCAAGCCAGAGGCAAAGCCGTCGGTGGAAGGGAGCTTCGGAAGCATAGAGCGTTGGAATGGCAACCTAGGCATGGGTAACCTCATAGCAAAACAAGCCATGGATCGCGCTATCGATCTTGCCCGGGAGAACGGAATGGGTTGCGTAGCTATCAGGAATACTAACCACTGGATGAGGGGTGGTACGTTTGGATGGCAGGCGGCTGAAGCGGGGTTCATTGGATTGTGCTTTACCAATACTCAGCCCAATATGCCCGCCTGGGGTGCATCTGACCGCCGTATCGGCAACAATCCTTTTGTTCTGGCTATCCCTCGCAAAAGTGGCGAACATGTCGTGGTCGATTGCGCGATGGCTCAATACTCCTACGGAAAGATTGAAGAGGCGAAACTCAGTGGCAGACAGTTGCCATACCCTGGGGGGTTTGACAAATATGGAAATTTGACTTCTGATCCGGTCGCTATTGAAAAAACCTGGAGAGTACTGCCTATCGGCTACTGGAAGGGCAGTAGTCTCTCAATAGCATTTGATCTGATCGCTGCGATTCTCTCAGGGGGGAACAGCGTATCTGCAGTTGGGCAGCTCGGTGGCGATGAGTACGCGGTCTCACAGGTGGTCATAGCGATAGACCCTAATCGTTTGGGAACTGAGGATGAGGCGAACATGATCATCGACCGGGCCCTCGCAGACCTTTCAGATTCGCACCCTGTGGATGAGGGATCTCAAGTGATGTATCCAGGGCAGCGGACATATGCCACACGAAGAGAGAACATGGAGCAGGGTATCCCCGTAAATGAGGATGTCTGGCACTCCATTCTGAGTTTTTTGGAGGACTAAGAAATGAAAGCAGTACGTATAGATAGTCCATGGAATATCTCAGTTGTAGATAGAAATATCCCAACACGTGGTTCTGGACAAGCCTTGATCAAGGTGAAAAGTGTTGGCATCTGCGGAAGTGATATAGGTGCATTCAGAGGTACGAATAAGCTGGTATCATATCCGCGTATTATCGGCCATGAAATAGCCGGTGAGATAGCTGAGATCGATCCTGATAACCCAAAGGGATTTGAGGTTGGTGACCGCGTTGTCGTCGATCCGTATCTGTATTGTGGGCACTGTTATCCCTGCTCCATTGGGAGAACAAACTGCTGTGTGGATTTGAAGGTCCTAGGTGTCCATGTCGATGGTGGCATGACCGAATATTTTGTCCACCCCGACCATATGTTGACAAAGACACCTGAGGCGATGAGTTGGGAGATGGCCCCACTCTCTGAACCGCTGACAATTTCGTTACACGGTCTACATCGTGGAGAAGTAAAGGCAGGAGAGCATCTGGTAATTTTCGGCGCAGGCCCCATCGGACTGATGGCAGCTATGGGCGCACTGCACTATAAAGCAATACCTATCATGGTGGATTTAGTACCTGAACGGCTAGAATTTGCTCGAAGCCTTGGAGTGCAGCACACCATTAATCCGAGTAAAGAATCTTTGGTTGAAAGGGTAGGGGAGATCACAGATGGGAGAATGGCAGAGGTCGTAATGGAGGCTTCAGGTGCCAACAGCGCTATCCGAAGCGCCCTTGATGTTGTCAGTCATGCGGGCAGGATTGTGTTCACCGGATGGCCTGACCATGATACCGAACTCCCTACCGGCATAATAACAAAGAAGGAAGTGGACATTCGTGGTGCAAGAACCAGCGTGAACGAATTTGACGAAGCGCTTGATTTGATCAACACTGATAGTGTTCCCATGCGTTCCATCCTGACAAAAACTATCTCAATAGAAGAAGCTCCCGAGACATTGAGGGATATTGAGAAGAACCCTGGAGCCTATATGAAAGTGGTTGTGATGGTAGGATAGGATCGATCAAACCCTTCAATCGACGCTCCAGGAACAATATCTGGAGCGTCGTTGCTTGGGTGACGATGAGCGCAACCAAGAGGGCCGTGAATCTAAGAGAGGCATGTGTCCGACCTCTTTGTAAAGATGAAAGAAGTCCTCGCTTTCCAGCAAGGACTTCTTTGTGGAGATAAGGGGAATCGAACCCCTGACCTTCTGAATGCCATTCAGACGCTCTACCAACTGAGCTACATCCCCGGTTACAACAGTGGGTATCATACGAATTGGTACTCTTTAAGTCAAGCAGACAAAGAAGAAAATAGGCGCTCGTGTGACTCTGCTTGACCTTTTTGAATCCAATGGGTAATAATTCTTTGATATAGTGAAATATACATAGGGTGAATTGGGGGGAAGTCCATGGGGCTATTGAAAAAACTCAAGGAAGTGAGCTTTTCCATCGGCCCGATAGTCGCGCTCATCACTCTGTTGCACCTCTTTGTCTCCCCGCTGCCTGCAGGCGATCTTGGTAACTTTGCCATCGGAGGCGTCTTCATCATCGTCGGCCTCTCGATCTTCCTCACCGGCATAGAGATCGGCCTGATCCCGATCGGAGAGCGGATCGGCAGTGATGTGACCCGCAGCAAGAACCTCTGGTTGGTGTTGTTGACCGGTATGCTGGTCGGCGTCATCATCATCCTCGCCGAGCCAAGCATAGCGGTCCTTGCCGACCAGGTGGCGATGGTCAACCCATCGATCTCGACGACCACCATGGTGACGATGATCGCCCTTGGATTTGGCTTCTATATGATGATTGGCATGGCACGGGTAGTGCTGAGGATCTCTCTGAAGTGGATCTACGCGATCAGCTACGCAACCCTCTTTGGTATCTTTGCCTTCAGCTCCCCCATCATGATGGGCATCGCCTTCGACAGCGGGGGGGCTTCGACCGGCCCGCTATCGGTGCCATTTGTCATCGCCGTAGGCCTTGGCGTCGCCCGGGTTCAACAAAAACAGAAGGACAGCGACAACTTCGGCTTTGTCTCGCTGGTCCTCATCGGACCGACGCTCGCCATCGGAATCCTCAGCCTCCTCGGCGGCCCTGCCTCCGAGGTAGCGGGAGATCTGGTAGTCAGGCAATCGGGTGATTTCCTCTCGCTGCTGATGCCCTCCATCAGCCAGGTGACCCATTCGCTGATCCCCCTGATCATCCTTTGCCTCGTCTATCAAATCCTTTTGATCAAGATGCCTATCCGACGCCTGCTGCGGGTCGGGATCGGGTTTGTCTACCTCTTCGTCGGCCTGACCCTCTTCTTCATCGGCGTCAACGGTGGCTTCATTCCTGTCGGCTTTCAGATCGGCTACACCATGGGAAGCTTCAATACCACGTTGCTATTGGTCGTCGGATTGGTCATCGGCTCGATCACCGTGCTCAGCGAACCATCGGTCTATGTTCTCGTCGACCAGGTGCAGGTCATCACCCAAGGCCACATCCGTAAGCCGGTGATGCTCGTCTCCCTCTCCATCGGTGTCGGCCTCTCGGTCTTTCTTGCGGTCCTACGCATCATCACCGGCTTGTCGCTGTGGTACTTCGTGCTGCCGGTCTATGGCGCAGCTGTCATCCTCTCCTTCGTCATCCCCGAGCTCTTTGTTGGCCTCTCCTTTGACAGCGGCAGCGTCTCCAGTGGCCCGATGGCCACGACCTTCCTCCTCTCGTTTGCCATCGGCAGCTCGGTGGCAGTTGGAGGCAATCCCACCACCGATGCCTTCGGTGTCATCATCTTTGTCTCGATGACCCCGGTCATCGTCGTCCAGATCCTCGGCCTGCTCTTCGCCCGTGCACAGAAGCGAGGGCAGCAAGCCACGGAGGAGAACGTGCCATGAAAAAGAGTAGTCTGCTCTTTGCTGTCGTCGATGAAGGGAAGGCCGATGGTCTGATGCGCTCAGCCAAGAAGGCAGGAAGCCGGGGAGGGACGATCCTCACCGCCCGTTCAAGTGCCTCCAACTCACTGCTCTGCCTCCTTGGACTTGGCGATAGCCGCAAGGAGATCCTGTTGACCATGGTCGATGAGCCAGCCATCGACGAGGTGTGGGATGGCCTGGTCAACAGCAAGCATTTTCGCGGCACCGCCGCCGCCTTCAACGCCTCCTGGGATGGCGACTTTGCCACCGCTATCACAGAGCACGAGTGGGACCTGTTGGCCGTCATCTGCAACAATGGCCATGGCGACGACATTCTGGCTGCAATACGCAAGATCCAGCCGGTAGGTGGCCTCATCGTCGATGGCCGAGGTACTGCCCAGGCAGGGGACATCCCCTTCTTTTGGGCCCACCTGGTCCCTGAGAAGGAGCTGGTCTTCGCCTTCGTCCCCGCCCACACCACCGCAGTCGTCCTCGATGCGGTCGCAGCGCTGAAGAGTTTGAAGAGTGAAGGCAGCGGCATCGCCTTCACTCTTGCTGCCGAGCGTACTACGGTAC
>LVBE01000225.1 GCA_001603105.1 Spirochaetales bacterium Spiro_03 | reverse complement strand
CCATCAAGCTTACCTTTGATGCAAAGAAGGTGAATCTTTTCGATCCGGAGGGGAAGGAGAGCCTGCTATGATGAAGAAACTTCGCCCCAATCGCATTAACTTCTGGGGATGGGTTATCATCGCCACCTTTTTCCTCTCATTCGTCTTCTTGATCTATCCGCTGGTGGGTATGCTCTCACGCTCTTTTCTTGGGGGCGAGGGTGGGACCCTCTCGCTGCGAACCTACATCGATTTCTTCCGCCTACCGTACTACTTCAATACCTTGAAGCACAGCTTCTCCGTCTCGATTATCACCACAATTCTCGCCATCCTTGTCGGGGTGCCGATGGGATATGTCGTGGCCCGCTACAACATACCCGGCAAGCCGATCCTCAATGCGATGGTTGTCGTCTCCCTGCTCTCCCCACCATTTATCGGGGCGTATTCGTGGATCATGCTGCTCGGGCGCAATGGCTTCATAACCAATCTGGTCCGGCACATCGGTATTGAAATCCCGACGATCTATGGTTTCAAAGGCCTTATCCTCGTCTTCACCCTCAAGCTCTTCCCCTTCATCTACATGTATGTACAGGGGGCGCTCCAAAGCTTTGACTCCTCGCTCGAGGAGGCGGCCGAGAACCTGGGCGTCTCAGGTTTCAAGAAGCTGATGACCGTCAC
>LVBE01000042.1 GCA_001603105.1 Spirochaetales bacterium Spiro_03 | reverse complement strand
CAATAGAACCCACAAGGAGGACAGGATGGCCAAGAAAGATAGCAGTCTTCGTATACAGGCTTACTCAATCATCAAAGACAAGATCATCAACTGTGAGTATCGCCCCGGTGCCATGATCACTGAAGATCTGCTCATCGATGAACTGGGTCTGACTCGCACGCCGATTCGCGATGCCCTTGGCCGGCTTGAGCAAGAAGGACTGCTGACCATCAAGCCCAAGAAAGGAATCCTCATCACACCACTGCACTTTGAGGAAGCCACCCACCTGTTGGAGGCGCGCATGCTCTACGAGACGTATGCGATCCGCAATTACGGCACCTTCATCGACGAGCGGGCCTTGTTAGGGCTCTACCAACAACTATTGGTCCTCTCCAAGACACCGACGCGGGTGCTTTCCAATACCGTGGATGCAAACCTCCACCACCTGATCATCGATGCGGTTCCCAACACCTACATCCGCTCCCACTACCAGGTGATCGATGACCAGATCAAGCGCCTGAAGATCCGCCTCAGGATTATCACCGGTGTCTACCAACGTCGTCTCTCTGAGACCCAGCAGGAGCACTTGGCCATCATCGCCGCCTTGCTGAAGAAAGACTGGGAAACTGCAGAAGAGGCATTGAGGCAACACCTTACCGAATCCAACAACACCGTCATCGAGCTCTTTCTATCAAAGCTCGATGGCCATGAATTCGCTGCTGTGGAGGGCAAGACAACCGCATGAAAATCATCAAGGCAGAAGCACGGAACATCCATTTTATCAGCAGGATGGTCAGAGACAGCGAGGGGCACTCCCATCCGGGTGCGCCTCACGATGCACAGCTACCCATCTTCACCATCACGTGCGATGACGGCACCGTCGGCTACGCCATCGGCGGGCGGATGGATGTGCCGGTCCTCAATTCGGTCGTCGCACCCGCTCTCATCGGCGAAGATCCGTTCATGCGCGAGAGAATCTGGCAGCGCATGAGAACCTGGCAACGCCTACACCCCACCTTCAACGACCGCACCCTCAATGCGATGGATCTGGCTCTCTGGGACATCTGTGGCAAGGCAAGTGGACTTCCTGTCTACAAGATGCTCGGCGGCTATCGTGACAAGGTCAGCGCCTACGGCTCGATCATGGTCGGAGACACTATCGAGGGTGGGTTGAACACCCCTCGCGCATATGCCGACTTTGCCCTCAAGCTCGTCGAACGCGGCTACAAGGCGATCAAGCTGCACACCTGGATGCCTCCCCTGATCCCTGAGCCGAGTGTGAAGCTCGACATCGAAGCGTGCCACCTGGTTCGCGAGGCCGTGGGCCCTGACATCGGCCTGATCCTCGATCCCTACCATGACTACAGCCGCCAGGAGGCGTACTACCTGGCCAAGGAGCTGGAGAAGCTCGACTTTCTCTGGCTTGAGGAGCCGATGGATGAGAACTCGATGCTCTCGTACCAGTGGTTGCAGGCCAAGACGAGCCTGGCCATCTGTGGACCTGAGACAGCGGGAGGCAAAGCCCAGAACCGTGCTGCATGGATCGTCAACAACGCTGCCGACCTCGGCCGCGCTGGAACCGAGACGATGGGTGGCATCACCGCGGTGATGAAGATCGCCCACCTCTATGAATCCTTTGGCATGTCTGTTGAGCTACACGGCGGTATCATCGGCAATCTCCATGTGCTGGGAGCGATCAGCAACACCAAATACTACGAACGTGGCATGCTGCACCCCTTGATCGACTACGAGACGCCACAGCCTTGGTTCAACTCAATCTACGACCCGATGGACGAGCATGGGATGGTGACCATCCCACAGAGCCCCGGCATCGGGTGGGATCTGAACATGGAGTACATCCAAGCCAACCTGCTATAGCAAGGAGAGTGACTATGAAGCGTTCACTGATCAATGACATCAAACGACAAAAGTACATCTACTTGATGATCTTCATCCCCTTGGTCTTCTACACAGTCTTCAAGTATATCCCGTTGTGGAATGCCCAGATTGCGTTTCGCAACTTCAAGTCCGTACGGTATGGAATCCTCAATAGTCCTTTTGTCGGCCTTGACAACTTCAAGGAGTTCGTCACCTCCTACTACTTCTGGAACTTGATCCGCAACACCCTCATGTATAGCTTCGGCAAGCTCCTAGTCAGCTTGCCGGCAGCCATCATCCTTGCGTTGGCGATCTACGAGTGCAGACGAAGTGTATTACGTAAGCTGGTGCAGACACTGGCATACCTGCCCCACTTCCTCTCCTGGGTCATCATGTATGGAATCCTGCTCTCCCTCTTCGCCCCCGGCGATGGCATCATCAACGACCTGCTCAAGAGCCTGGGCAAGAAACCTATCGACTTTCTGACTAACTCCACTACCTTCCCGTGGCTGGTGATCTTCAGTGATGCATGGAAAGAGATGGGCTGGAGTGCCATCATCTTCATCGCAGCGCTGATGGGCATCGATGTCGCACTCTTCGAAGCCGCGATGGTCGAGGGAGCGAGTAGCTGGCAGCGGGTGCGCTACATCACCCTGCCTGCGATCCGGCCGGTGGTGGTCATCGTGTTGTTGCTCAAGATTGGCACAATTATGGATGCGGGCTTCAACCAGATCTTCATGCTCTACAGCCCGGCGGTGTACAACGTTGCCGACATCATCGATACCTGGGTATATCGCCAGGGCCTTCTGGATGGTCGCTTTGGCCTTGCGACCGCTGCAGGCCTCTTCAAGGGGGTCATCGGGATGATCCTGATCTTCACCTCGAACTTCTTGTCAAAGAAGTATACCGACAACTCACTCTTCTAGGAGGCTGGAGATGAAACGCACCAAAGCTACAGAATCGGTCTCGGTCAAGCTCACCGGGGCAGACCGACGCTTCAATATCCTGGTCAATATTGTCATGGTCTTCTTGCTGATCATCCTGGCTCTGCCGTTATGGTCGACCATCGCCCTCTCCTTTCGTCCGTCAACCTTCATCGGCACCTACATCCAAGGGATGGCGCTGCCACCGTGGAAGTGGTCTTTTGCGGCTTACCACTCACTGTTGGGCAACAACGGCTTCTTGATCGCCTTCACCAATAGCCTGAAGATTCTCTTCCAGGGTGTCTTCTTCGCACTGCTGTTGACGATCCCGCTGGCCTATGGCCTTTCGGTCAAGGATTTGAGGGGGCGCAAGTGGATCATCATCTTCGTCATCATTCCTTACATCTTCAACGTAGGTTTGGTGCCGATCTACATCCTCATCGCCAAACTCAAGATGATAAACCACCTCAGTGCGATCTATCTGCCGCTGGCCATCGGCACCTATAACATGCTGATCATGAAGAGCTTCTTTGAGGGAATCCCCAATGAGCTGCGTGAGAGCGCTCACATCGATGGATGCAATGACCTGCAGGTATTGGTCCGCATCATCCTGCCGCTCTCCAAGGCGATCATCATGACCATCGGCCTGTACTATGGGGTGGCGTTCTGGAACGACTACTTCCATCCGATGCTCTACCTCAACAAAGACATGCTACGCCCACTGCCGATCCTACTGCGCAATATCTTACTTGCAGCTGGTATGAATGAGTTCGTCGAGGCCAGTGCGTTCGGCGAAGCTCCAATCGAGGCGATCAAGGCGGCGTCGGTCTTTATGAGCGCAATTCCGATGATCGTTGCTTATCCGTTTATTCAGAAATATTTTACCAAGGGAACGTTGCTGGGCAGCGTCAAGGGGTAAGGTATATATTTTCTCAAAAAGGAGAAAGGTATGAAGAAGAGATTTTTTGTGGTTGCAATTCTCCTGGTTGCACTCTCGGCTTTCATCTTCGCCCAGGGCAAAGGTGAATCGAAACCAAAGACCGATGGACCGGTGAAGATTGAGATGTGGTATAACGCCACACAGACCGAAGTAGGACCGCTACCCAATGATTGGATCGGCTACAAGATCCTTAAGGACCGGTTCAACATTGAGCTGGAGGCTTCGACCATTCCCTCGAACCCCCAGGACCAGGACATGAAGATCCAGGCAGCCAGTGCCGCAGACGCACTGCCGGATTTCTTCGTCGCAAACCGTGAGGTGTGGCTGAGACTGGCCAAGAATGGGATGCTTGCCGACGTCACCGACTTGTACTCCAAGATGCCAAACCGCACCTCGATCATGTTCGACCAGGGTGCCATCGACTTCACGACCATCGATGGACGCTCCTATGGATTCGCCACGCCCTCGATCATCGCCCGTAACGAAGGGCTGTTGATCCGCAAGGATTGGCTCGACCGCCTGGGCCTTGAGATCCCGAAGACCACCGAGGAGTTGCTCGAGGTCATGCGCGCCTTTACCTTCAATGACCCCGATGGCAATGGCAAGCACGACACCTGGGGATACGGTGCCTTCATTGAGGCTACCACCTATGAGGCGTACCCTGGCCGCCGCTTTGAGCCACTGCTAGGAGCCTTCGGTGTCGAAGGGACGTGGAACATGACCAAGGCCAACTTTGGCCTGCAGATCCGCAAGCCTGAGTTCTTTGACTACATGAAGTACATGAAGACCATCATCGGCGAAGGACTGATCGACCCCAACTGGATGGCTTACAAGAAGGATGACTTCCGCGCCGCATGGAAGCAGGGCAAGTTTGGTATCATGCGTGAGCAGAACGCTGCATACTCGGCCCAGAACAACTATGCACCCTTTGACTCCAACTTTCCTGAAGGAGAGTGGGTGATCGTCGAGGCTCCCATCGGCCCGAAGGGCAAGCAGTCCATTGGCCCTGAGGTGCGCGGGCTGAGGATTTGGGCTATCAGTGACAAGGCCGCCGCTGCCGGTAAGGCTGAGAAGATCGCCGAGATGTTTGAGTGGATGAGCCACGGTGAAGGATACCTGCTCTGTGGCTGGGGTCAAGAAGGGGTCAACTACACCCTCGACAAGGATGGCATTCCGGTGTCGATGCCCGGTCCCATTGGCTTTGATGGCGCTGTCGGACAGACGTACATCCAGCTGCGCAGCATGGCGTTCAACTACTCAAGCGATACCGAGCTGCTCAGTCGCTACCCGGTCTACACCACCGAAGTCTCCAAGAAGCAGATGAGCGCCCTCTGGGCCCTCAGGGAGATGCAGGGGAAGAAGTGGACCCCCAGCATGGGTGCAGACAGCATGCCGGTGCCGTCCACTGACCTGAAGACCTTCTACGAGCAGGGCCTTGCTGAGTTCTTCACCGGCAAGCGAGCACTCACCGAAGCGAACTGGAAGGCGTTCATCGCAGAGTTCGATCGCATCGGCGGTCTTGCCTGGGAGAAAGCAGGCCTTGAGTACGCCACAGCGAACAACTATCTGAACTAGCGTACTACCTAAGACAGACGAAGGGCTGTGAATCACTGTTCACAGCCCTTCTGTATTGGTGGCCCTGATCAGACAAAATCTTCCCTCATCGGGGTGAAGATGTCCAAGAGAGACCCTGCCTTCAGGCACAGCGCCCCATGGACGACATTGGGTTTCTTGTAGAGGCTATCCCCTGCCTTGACCACTGTCTTGACTCCCTCGATCTCGAATTCAAACTCTCCACTGATGATGTAGGTTATCTGCTGGTGGGGGTGGCTGTGCAGCGCCCCGATGGCGCCACGGTCAAAGTGCAGCTCACAGAGCATCAGGTCATCGCTGTAGGCGAGGATCTTTCGCCTCACCCCCTCACCGACCTCCTTCAATGGACTCTTCGATCCAAAGACTACCGCTTCTCCCTTCATGGCTTGCTCCTATTGATGTATGGTTGGCTCCAGTCTACCGACTTGCGCCCAGCCCTACAAGTACAGGTCAAAGCCCAATAGGCTCCAGCTCACTGACCATCTTCGGCTAGGAATATCGTAGAACACCGACACCGTAAGGGCTCGCTCGCGCCGACTGTAGTACGGCCCTCCGATGGCAAAGGGAACCAGCCGAACTCCCACTGCGTGCACAGCTCTTTGATGGCGGCTATCCCAACCGCCGAGGTAGCCAAGGCCGACTAAGCCATTGTAGTAGAGCGTACCGGCACCAGAGCGATGGTAGAGCGGGCCGGCTATGGGTGTGGAGACAACGAGTGAACCGAGGAGATCCTGACCAATTTGTGGACTCAGGGCGACGACCAGGGAGGCCTCCACCTCCAGATGGGGGGTGACGGTAGAGAAGACGCCGACGCTGGCATGGATGCCCTGTCCGCTTGCCAGCGAAGCCGAGCCGCTCCACGTCGCCAGGCTGATACCAAGTGAGCTCGCCCCAAGGTGAGCTGAGGCAAGGGCAACCAGAAAGAGGAAGGTCATACGGTGTTTTATCTTCATCCATTCCTCCTAGAAGAGCGCGTGGTTGATCTCAAGCAACCTGATGCCCCACGACCACTGGCCGGTCTCCCATGCATACAGGGCGCGTGGGGCGAGGACCGATACCGTCTTCTCACCGAAGAAGAATGAGAGCGGGTGGACAGTCAGGACCAACGTTGAGGAGCCCAGGTCGGCAAGGGGGGCTATCACGGCGGCCCCTACAGTTGGCGAGAGCGCACTCTTTCGTCGAAAGAGGCCGCTGAGGGGGTGGCCGACCCAGTCAAAGAGGCGGACCTCCAAGCTCGCTTCCAAGAGCGCGGTTGGACCAGACCCATAGATGGGGGTGACAAATCCCACACTGAGCAGTGGCTTGGCCACAGCCATGTCAAAGGGCGCGAGCCAGAGGTGGACGCCCATATGCTCGTCCGTAGCAAGCGGGGCAGAGGAAGAGTAGCCATCGAAGCTGAGGCGATAGCCACCGATCCATGGAGCGGCTGAGAGCGAGGGGGTGCTCAAGAGCGCGATGGCGAGGGCGAGGACAAGGGCTTTGGTAGTATGCGTCATGGCGTTATCCATAGACCTGCATCAAGAGGTGGTACAGGTAGTTTGTGAAAGTCCGCCAGGTTAGGGCCTCCTCCCTGGTGACCAGACGGCAGTGGGTGACCAGCTCATCGATGTGGGCCAAGCTCAGCGAGGCGGTCTGCTCATCATCAAAGACCGCCGCCAGCTCCCGGCTGGTGGTCTGCGAGCGCAGGTTGTAGTTGGGGCTGCCAAAGACGGTGTAGCGACGGTCACTGACGATGAGCTTGAGGTGCAAGAACGCCTTATCGGGATTATCGTACATGTAGACAGTCGCTCCCGCGTCGATGAGGTCGAGGGCCGACCAATAGGCGGCCCTCTGATAGTTATCCTTGCCTGCATTCTCCGAGAGCATGACGTTGACCTTCACCCCGCGTTCGGTTGCATTGGCGATCCGCCTCTTCAGGGCAGAAGTGAGGTAGGTATACCCCTCTACCATCCACAGCTCCTCCTGACTTGAGAGCGTGATGGCATCGAAGAGAGTCGTCGTCTGTGGCGAGACCGGCCAGCTATGGTCGATCATCCACACCGTCGTCTCTGCCTTGTCGAGGTCAGGAACCGCGAAGGAGGCAGGATCGAGGCGCGTCGGTGAATAGCGATTCCACGTCTTGACGAACGAATCGATCATCTGGGCGATCGCACCGGGAGATTCGAACTCGACCATCGTGTCGATATTGCCTGTCTCTGGCGGAAAGGCGAGCGAGGCGTAGTTGACGTTGATGCCACCGAGGGCGATGTGCTTGCCGTCGAAGATCCAGTACTTGCGATGGTCGCGATCCAGTAGCGTGGGAATGAAGGCGAGTTGGTTGAGGGAGAAGGGGTTGTACTCCACTACCTCCATTCCTGCATCACGCAGGTAATTGAACGCAGCAGGGATGATGATCGGTGACTGAGGGATCGTCTGAAAGTATGAGGATGAGTCGATGAGGCAATAGACGCGCACCCCGCTTTGCATCTTGGCGATCAGGGCATCCCAGACCTCGGTGGAGACCTCATAGAGGTTTCCAAGGAAGATGGAGACGACGATGTACTCCTTCGCCTCATCGATGAGCTGGCGCGAGCGCTCGTTCCACGCCACCCCGTTGTGGTAGAGCCTGGGCGCCGATGAGTCGTAGGAGGGAATGCCGCTCTCCTCAAGCCAGGCTGTTGGGGATGTACCATGGGCCTCTTGGCGCTTCTGCAGTGCCTTTGCGGACGTGCAGGAGAGCGAGGTTACAAGGAAGATGAGGACGGCGATGGTGCCGATTATCCGTGACAGTCGTCTCATAGTAGCGCGAGTATACCACAAGCGGTTGGATTGCAACCATCCAACAAGCAATTCATCCGGCTAAATTCCTTCTCTTTTGGACAGAGTATGCACCCTGTCTAGGACAAAGGGCGTAGCTTCTGTGCTGCGACGTGCGCAATCGCTGCGCGAGCAAGGATAGCCGTTGGATCGATCAGGGGGACGGATAGCTCACCGTCGGTGAGCGCCAACGGCAGTTCGGTGCACCCGAGGATGATGGCATCGGATCCTTGCTCGATCAAGGCGTTGGCTGCAGATCTGACGACGGCCCGCGCCTTGGCCGATGGCGTTGCAGTCGCCTTGATCCCCCACTCTCGGTCGTAGATCGCCTGATGGACCGCCTTGCGTCCCGCCTCATCTGGCTCGATTACCTCAAAGGGACGCTCTCCTTCGATACATCGACGGTACAGGGCGAGGGCATGGGTGCCCAGCGTGGCCAACAAGCCGATCGAAGAGCTGTCGGGGAAGCGGCGGGCGATCTCCTTGACCGTCTCATCGATCATATTCAAGAAGACGACCTGAGGCCACGCCTTGCGGGCCTTTTTGGCAACCTCGTCGTAGATTGGCGGGGCATGGGCGGTGTTGCACGGGATGATGATGACATCGGCCCCCAATGAAGCGAGTTTATCAAAGCACTGCCAAATCCCCTCTGCAGGATTTTCCCCTCCATTGAGCAGATAACCGGTACGGTCAGCGATGATCCTGGGCGTCGACGTCAGATACAGGTCGATATGCTCCTGATCTGAGGCTGCGATCGTATTGTCAAATACCTTGCGTACCACATCCAAGCCCGCGTAGGGCCCTACCCCGCCGATGACGCCGATTGCCTTTGCCATGGTCCACCTCCACCATCAGTATACACCTGCTACGAAATCAGTACAGAGAAAGCTAGAGGTGTGCTACGATAAAGCCATGCAACATACCACAACGGCCGACATCAGGGCCCGGATGCAGGAGCTCTACGTCTACGACCTCTACGGCTTTCGCCTCGAAGTCAAGCAATTGGCCCAGATCATCTACCCCTATGAGACGATCAACTGCTTTGCCACCGGCATCCATGAGGGCTTGAGGCAGATGCTCGTCGTGACAGGCTATCGCATCATCATCGTCGGATCGCGCCTCTTTGGCAAAAGCGGGGCGACTGTGATCAGTCGCTCGAGCGTACACTCCTTTTCTACGCAGAAACGGTGGTTCACCAGTTCGATCGAGTTTGAGAGCGAAGAGGGAACATTCCGCTTTCGCAATGTCTCACGCAGGGTCCTCGAACTCTTTGAGTGGGCGATGGAGCAGCCTATCGCCCATTGAAAAGGAGGCCCGAAGGCCTCCCATTTCACAGCACGTGGATCGATCACTCCCACTTCTTCAGATCGAGGTAGTTCAGCTGCTTGCTGACCACCGCAGTACAGGTGAGGTCACCGGTGACGTTGAGTGCGGTGCGGCCCATGTCCAGGATCGCGTCGATGCCCAAGATCATTGCGTATGCGCCAGCGACCGCAGTTCCTGCCTGAACCGGCAGACCCACTGACTCAAGGACCATCAAGAGCATGATCGCCCCGGCTCCCGGAACACCGGCGGTTCCGATGGAGGCCAGCGTTGCCGTGACGATGATCAGCAACATCTGGGCGAGGGTGAAGTTGTGCCCGGTGACGGTCAAGCTGATGAAGATCGCACACACGCCCTGATAGATGGCCGTACCATCCATGTTGATGGTCGCACCCAGCGGCAGCGAGAAGGCGTAGATGTCGCGGGGGATGCCCAGGTGCTCAGCCGCTTCCATCGTTACCGGCAAGGTTCCGTTGGACGAGCGAGTGACGAATGCGGTGATGAAGGGGTCCTTCGCCTCATTGAAGAAGGTCTTGATCTTCAGCTTGAAGACCTTGAGCATGCCACCATATACCAGGACGACGTGCAAGGCGTATCCGACAAAGCACGCAACGGTGACCATACCCAACGCTCCGGCGACCTTCGCTCCCTGCTTGGCAAAGACATCAGCTACCAGGGCGAGCACGCCGATGGGGGCGTACTGCATGATTCCGGTTACCATCCGCATCATGACTTCAGCAACAGCGTCACACATCTCAAAGAGCGTCTCGCCGGCCTTCTTCAGCCGCTCATCGCCACTGATGCGCAGATAGGACAGACCGATACCAAAGACGATCGAGAAGAAGATCACCGGCAGGATCGTCTCATTGACGACTGCCTGCGCGAAGCTGGTGGGGATGATCGCCAATAGGATCGCCGACAACTTCTGGCTCGCTGCAGCCTTTCCTGCGGCATCGGCGATGGCAAGTGTCTCCATTGCTGCACTGGGGCGGAAGATCGAACCCATCAGCAGGCCGATGACGACGGCGAGGGCGCTGGTGACCAGATAGAAGATGACGATCCTGACGCCCGCCTTCCCAAGTGTCGCCGGAGAGATCGATGAGGCGCCGACGATCAGGGTGGACAGGATGATCGGCATCATGATCATCTTCAAGAGCCTGACGAAAAGATCACCCAGTGGTGAGATCCAGAGGATCTTCTCTTGGAAGATGATTCCCAAGAGTGCACCAAGAACCAGTCCGATAAGAATTCGGTACAACAAATTGAAATTGAAGTACCATCCAAGCCAACCCTTCTTGACAGGGGCCTTTTTTCCTTCAGCCATTTCTTTCTCCTTTTTTTCAATAGCATTATGATGGGTACACATGGGGGGCGTGACCTACACTCCCTTCTCTACTCTATTGCATACTGGCGAAAAGTCAATGAAAATGCACACAAACCCATGCTCTGAGTCTGTGTGCCATCACACATGCGCCGAAGTCTGTATAGCGATCAGTGCATGCCGACGACGGTGGTGAGAACCTCTTCAAAGGAGCAGAACGAGTGCGTCCCGTCGACGATCCAAGCAGCGGCCACAAGAGCACCGCTGAGGTAGCCTTCACGCGAGCGTGCGGCATGCTTGAGAGTGATGGTATCGCCAGGGCTATCGAAGATGACCGTATGCTCACCGGCGGTGTAGCCGCCGCGTGTTGAGCTGATGTGGACCTCGCCTGCCTTGCGGCGACGATCAAGGCGGGCGGTCACCGCACTGTCCTTACGCCCAAGCTCTTCGATAAGGATCGCCCCAAGGGTAGCTGCCGTACCGCTGGGACTGTCAGCTTTCTTGGCGTGAAACCACTCATTGACCAGCACATCATACTCATCGTAGTGGTCAAAAAGACGGGCGGCGTTACGGACGATGAGATAGAAGAGCTGGACACCGATGGAGAAGTTCCCCGACCACATGATCGCAGCATCGCCATAGGTGTTTTGTAGCTCAGCGAGTTTGTCATACCAACCGGTCGTAGCCACCACCGCCGGCTTGCCTACCCGAGCATAGAGGGCGATGCGCTCTTCGATGCCTTCAGGGGCACTGAACTCAATGGCCACATCGCAACCGACAAGCGCTGCCTCATCGAGGCAACGATGGGTGATTCGATCATCGACAACGGTGGGGTCGATGACGGACGTGATATGGTGACCGCGATTACGGGCAGTGGTCCAGAGGGCTTGTCCCATGGTCCCAAAACCTACCAATGCAATATTCATACTCTGTGCCGTCCTTAGCGAGTGCTGTCATGTTTGAGCTTGATATACTCGCTCCAATAGTGGTTGACATCCTCCATCAAGCGTTTGATGTGGTGGTTCATCGCCTCTTCGGCTTTGTCGGGATCGCGGGCCTTGATCGCCTCCAGCACCCGTCCGTGGTGGGGAGTGTAGTTGTCCCCTACCCTGTGACGCAGCTGTTCGAAGAGCTCAGACTGCTGACCCATCGCCGACAGCATCATGTACAGCGAGTACAGCGCCTTGTTGCCCGAGTGGCGGGCGATGCAACCATGGAAGGCGATGTCATCCGCGGCGATGGAGAGGTTGTCCCGCTCATGGTCCTGCTGGCGCTCATACCGCTCGATGAGCTCGGCCAGTCCCTCCTCGCTGATGCGTTCAGCGGCAAGGCGCGCTGTCTGCCGCTCGATGGTCTGCCGTGCCTCAAGGACTTGGAGGAAGTTCTCCATCACATCGCTGTTGATCAAGGCATCGAGGCTGTTGCGGTAGTAGTCCAGTGTCTGGGTGGCACGGATCTCCTCGATGACCCGCCTACCCATGGCCGTTATGACCCGTCCCTTGAAGCCGACACGTTCAACAAAACCTAGCGTTTCCAGTTCGTTGAGCTCGCGCCCGACGGTGGCGCTGCTGACCTCGATGTCTTGTTTTTTGAATTCGCTGACGATGAACCATGAGCCCACTGGCTCCTCCGATCCATTGATGATCTCCAAGATTGGCTTCTTCCACTTGTCCTTGGCTATATCCACGCCGACCCTCCACATGGTAGTGTGGAAACGCAAACCCCGCCCTTGACGGTAGCGGGGGTGCGGTTTACACTACTACCACTCATAGTATGAGTAGTGTTCATAAAAAATGCAAGGAGAATCACCATGTTAAAAGGCGTATATACTGCTCTGGTCACTCCGTTCAATCGCGACGGCAGTGTCGACTGGGAGGCATTCAAGGCGTTGGTACAGCGCCAGATCGATCTGGGCATCGATGGCCTTGTTCCCATTGGGACCACCGGCGAGAGCCCGACGCTCACCGATGGAGAGAAGGACCGGCTGATCAGCATCACCGCCGACCTCGCAGGTGGGAACCTACCGGTCATCGCCGGCAGTGGTTCGAACTGCACGGCCAGCGCCATCGAGGCGACCAAAAGGGCCAAGGACAACGGGGCAGACCACACTCTGCAGGTAGCCCCCTACTACAACAAGCCCTCACAGGAGGGGCTCTATCGCCACTTCACCGAAATCGCTGACAACGGTGGGCTGCCTGTGGTCATCTATAATGTGCCTGGACGCAGCTCGGTGAACATCAGTGTCGACCTGCTCTTGCGCCTTGCCCGCCACCCCCAAATCGTGGCGGTCAAGGAAGCGTGCGGCTCCATAACCCAGATCATGGACCTCATGGCCCGTCTGCCTGAGGACTTCTCAGTCCTCGCCGGCGACGATGCCTTCACCTTGCCCATGATCGCCCTCGGCGCCCACGGCATCATCTCGGTTGCCAGCAACATGTTCGTCTCTGAGATGAGCCGCCTCGTACATGAAGCACTGGACGGCAACTATGAGCGCTCATTGGCTGAGCACAATCGGCTCTACCCCTTCTTCGTCAACGAGTTCATCGAGACCAACCCGGTTCCCATCAAGACCTATATGGCCGATGCTGGCCTACTGGGGGAGTACTTCCGCCTCCCGCTGGTCCCTCTGCACGAGAAGAACAAGGAGATCCTACTCAACACCTTTCGTTGATTGAGATCGTACGTATAGGGGCAACGGGGAGGCAC
>LVBE01000224.1 GCA_001603105.1 Spirochaetales bacterium Spiro_03 | reverse complement strand
ATATCCTTGTGATTTGATAATATTTCTTATTCGTATAAAAAGCTTTGAACACGGGGTTTGGTACAATACCCCTACTGCCTGACCATATTCCAGTTGAATGCATCAGGCAGTGGATAGCGTTCCTGTACCATGGCGATGGTGGTAACCTGGGGGCAATGCACTGCGATAGATCGTACTCATCAAGCTCGTTCGGTGTGGTAGTACACATCCCCGTTCAGGTAGTCGGTCAAGAAGCGCACTGCCATGATCTGGGTGATGGTACGCCCTGACTCAACGAGCAACGCCTCCTCCGTCGGGGTGAGGAAGGAGGCCTTGGAGCGATACCCTTCCAAGAGCGCCCGGTGGATACGGGGATTGCAATCTACCGAGTCGGGGTCGGAGGTGTCCTCTTTTGCCGTGTTGGTAGCGCTTCTGATCATATCACCGGTGTCAAAGAGGATCGTCCCGCTCATCACTGTATCGAGGTCGATGATGCACAACGCCTCACGCCCATCGAGGCTGAACAGAACGTTGTTGATCTTCGTGTCATTGTGGGTGACGCGCACCGGAAGGAGGCCGCTGTCATACCAGTCTGTGATGATAGAGCCGCGGCTCTTATTCGTCTCAAGGAAGGCAAGCTCAGCGGCGACTGAGGCAGCTCTGCCGCTTCTGTCGTTGGCCACAGCTGCGGCAAGCTGTTCGTAGCGCAGGTGCATGTCGTGGAAGCGGGGAATGGTGGGATAGAGCGATGAGCCGTCAAAGTCGGCGAGCTGGGTCTGGAAGGTACCTACCGCTTCACCGAAGCGGTAGGCTAGATCCTCCTCCTCGATGTTGTTGTAGGTTCGCACCTCATCGATGTAGCGGTAGGTGCGCCAATAGCCACCCTGGCTGTCGACGTAGAGCGACTCTCCGTCTTTAGTGGGGATGACAGAAAGGACGCGCCTGTCGATGTCACTATACTCTCCTTCAAGTTTCCTGCGGATATGGGTGGTGACCGCGACAATATTCTTCATCAAAGCTGCCGGCTCCTTGAACGCACCTGTATTGATCCGTTGGTGAGTATAGCGAGAGCGTGCACCATCGTGCTCGTAGGTGGAGAAGATGGTGGTATTGATATGACCTTCATTGTGGAGCTTGAAGGAGAGCAGCTTCCCCTCGATGGAAAAATGGGATAGGACCTCGTTCATCAATGGTGGGTTGGGATGCATGGCTATCCTCGGCTATTTTATAGTATTCTTCCCTATTGTACCCGGTGGCCGGGCAACAGTCACCCCACGGATGGGAGAAGATTAAACCCTGGATATCCATCGATGTTCAGGAGGGCTAGCATCTCAGCACTGGCTAATGTGGATAAAATCCATCATGAATGATCCTTTACCTTCGGGAGATTGCTCGGCAGATAGATATGAATGGGGATTTCATTCATCGAACGGATCTCTTTTCCCAAAACGAGGTTGTCATAGACAAGTGATAGGGCCTGGTATCCATGGGCAAATGGGTTTTGATCGATCAGGGCATGAATGACCCCCTGGTTTACGGCAGCCACAGATTGAGTAAATATTTCAGACCCAACAATTCTGAGATTATTGGGAAATGGATGAGCCAAGGAGGCCTCATACAGACCAGCTGTCGTACGGGCATTGTTTGCGTATATTCCTTTAATGTCATCAAAGGTTTCCAAAAACTCCCGCATGGTTTCAAATAACGATTGAGGATAGCCCACGGATTCATACAGTTCAATAATCTGCAATTCAGGCCGTACCTTGGACAAGCGATCATAGAACCCCCTGACGACCTGTGCATGGTTTTTTGAGTCACGCCGCGTTCCGATAAGAATGACCCTACCGGATTCATGGATGGTTGCTCCAAGATAGTCGGCCGCAACTCTCCCTAAGGTATAGGAGTTGGTCGCAATATTGGCTACCCTCAGATGTAGCGGTGCATCTGCAGAGACAGTATAAATCTGAATTCCGGCCTCTTGCAATTTTTTGAGAGCATCAAAGAGCCTCTCTGCACTCCAGACAATGGTAACAAGACCGTCAACTGTAGTTGATTGATCTAAAAGGATTGAAGAGAGGACCCGTAACTGGTCTTCGATTGTGCCGTCAAACGTTAGAGTAGTGAGCTTGATATGTGTTTTTGGCAGTTCGCGGGAGCGAACATTAAGGCCTTCCCAAATATACTGGTAGAAATAGCGATCAAAGCCTACCGGCTCTGGAAAGAGAGCTACAATATTGACAAGCTTGTTTCGTTTGCGCGCATCAACTTGATACCCTTGTGTGTGTGCGAACGAGACGATTCTATCTCGCAGTGCTACACTTACACCCTTCTTGCCATAGAGCGCCTTATGGACAGTACTCACTGAAGTGTTAAGTGTCTCTGCCATCTCCAGCAGCGTAATTTTCTTTTGGGTTGTATTCTCACCTTCACTCATTTGAAGATGAGTATACGGGAGTTTTCAAAAAAATACAAGAAAAACCAAGGGTTCGCGAGAAAATTAATAGAATAATTTTCTTTAATTATTGCCATTTAGCATAGAAAAAATAAAGAAAAATAGTTATTGACAAGAGAAAATAGAGCGAATAT
>LVBE01000223.1 GCA_001603105.1 Spirochaetales bacterium Spiro_03 | reverse complement strand
AGCCCAGATAGGAGCAGAGCTCCAGGCCCAAGATGTAGGATAGCGGCAAGGGTGTGGGGTTGAGGGTTGCGACGCTGAACACTTCATCGGTGGTGCCAAAGGCGATCAGGGCACGAGCCAGGCCCCTGATGGAGGGGTCGAGCTTGCGGGCAAGCTCAGCGCCCATGAAGGTGTAGCGCATGTTGATCAAGAGCACACTGATGAAGAGCTCGATGAGCAACGCCCCGCTGGCCATGAGGCTTACGGCTAGGAACTGACCGCTACCGGCAAAGTTGGACAGCGAGAAGAGGAGGGCATGCCATGCGCGCATGCCAAGGTCGCGGCAGACGAGGCCGAAGGCGATGGCCGTGGGGAAGTAGCCGATGAAGATCGGCACTCCATCCAGAGCTCCTTGTTTGAATGTAAGGGTGCGTGCCATGGCCACACGATAGTTGGTATTAGGTTTTCCTGCAAGGTGGTTTGTGCTACAGTGGTGCCTTGGAGGATGATATGGCACTGTATGTGAGCAATACCGGCCTTGAGGCTTTGGTTGTGGATGGCGCACTCGATGAGCACCAGCTTTTGAGGTGGTATGGCGAGGCGACTGAGACTGTCGTTTCAGGTGGTGTGTATCGGACCAAAGTCCTGGACAGTGGCCTTGCGATCATCTTTCGTGCCATCGACGATGAGGTCGTGGGCATCGACATGCACATGAAGGGGCGTTCGATTTGGTCTGCGAAGCCGCTATTGCGCATCGGAGAGCAGGAGGTACTCTCCATGACGCTGTTGATGACCAACCAAAGTGAACGCAGTGCCTTCATCGCAACCCTCGTCCATGGGGCGACGCTTGGCCAGTTCGATGAATCGAGCGTACTGGATCTCCAAGTCTGTGCGTTTGTGCAGGCCCTCGACATCTACGACAGCCGCCGCATGTATGAGGAGGCGACATCGATTGAAACGCAGATCGCTGACAAGAAGATCCTGCCGTACAACTTCATCATGAGTCGTGAACCATCGATAACAGCCGAAGAGCGCAAGCGTTTTGAGCAGGCCCAGAACCTGGTCCTCATCGCCGCACCGGTGATCGCGGTAGAGCGAAAGGAGCATGGATGGGCCGATAGCTGCTGCATGGTGGCCACCATCTCCACTGAGATGGGACACCTGGATCTGGTCTATAGCGAGAGCCAGGTTCCCACCCCGCTTGGGAAGGGCGCCTATGTCACCGTCCAGTGTGCCATCAGCGCCGATGTGTTGATCGCCTAGAAGCGCTTGGTGTACGCGTGGCAGTAGGGGAGGGTTCCCTTGCGCTCATAGTAGCCCTGATGGTACGCCTCCGCCTCCCAGAAGCGCGCTAGAGGGCGCAAGGTGGTGGCGATCGTATAGCCCTTCTTTTCCAAGATTGTGATCAGGCGCACCGCGGTGTCGAACTCACGCCTGTTGCGATAGAAGATCGCCGACAGGTACTGGGAGCCGATATCAGGGCCCTGCCCATCGGTCTGAGTCGGGTCGTGGATCTCAAAGAAGTAGCGCACCAGCTGCTCATAGGAGATGACAAGCGGATTGTATGAGACCTTAACCGTCTCCAAGTGGCCGGTGGTGTGGGTCAATACCTCTTCGTACGTAGGGTGCTCACTTGTCCCTCCACAATAGCCTGAGACCGCCGAGTAGACGCCAGGCAGCGATTCGAAGAGGTATTCCACTCCCCAAAAACACCCGCCGGCAAAGAGGGCCGTGGCTACTGGCTCACCGGCTCTGAAGCGTAGCGAGATTGAGTTGACGCAGTGGCGGGTATTCTTCTCTGTAAAGCGCTCGCCCTCAAAGACGTGGCCGAGGTGGGCCCCACAGGTGGCGCAGACGATTTCAGTGCGTCTGCCATCGCTGTCAAGGTGGCGTGTCAC
>LVBE01000041.1 GCA_001603105.1 Spirochaetales bacterium Spiro_03 | reverse complement strand
TTCTTGCGTTTGTTGCTTAATGATGTTTAACTTATAATACCTACGATGGAGTGATAAATAATGAGTGAGCGACGAGTGACACAGCGAGAAGTAGCACAGCGAGTCGGCGTTTCAACAGCAAGCGTATCAATGATCTTGGCAGGAAAGAGCCTCTCGCGCTTCAGTGACGAGACCATCGATGCTGTACATGCCGCATCCCGGGAGCTTGGGTATCAACTCAAGGCCCCGAAGCGCAATCGCAATATCGTGCTCATCGTCTGTCCATCGGTCATCAACCCCTACTACGCCACCATCATCCAAGGTATGGAGATGGAGGCGAAGGTCCGGGGTTTGGAGACGGTCCTCTTCACCACGTACTGGGACACTGAGAAGGAGCGTAGCGCCTGTGAGTTCGCCAAGGATCCGATGGTCGGTGGGGTCATCTTTGCCATGATCCCCCAGCAGCCTGAGTTGGTGCGGGAGCTGAACAAGGTGGTGCCGGTGGTAGCGGTGGGGGACAAGCAGAACGAGGTGGGCCTCGATACCGTGGACGTGAACAACTTCAACGCCGGGGTGCTCATTGCCCGCCATCTGCTCGGTCTCGGCCACCGCAAGATCGCCTACCTCTCGACAAGCCTCAACAGTGAGCACAGTGCCCGGGTACGGCGCTATGATGGGCTGAAGGCGGAGATCAGCCGCTACGGCCAAGGGGCCGAGCTCTCGCTCTTCACCGCTGAGATTCCGGCGTTGACGGAGCTCAATACCGTCGACATTGAGCACCGTACCGGTGTCTCGCTTGCCAAACAGTGCATTGCAAAGGACCCGGCGGTCACCGCGATGGTCGCCATCAACGACATGGTCGCCTATGGGGTGATCGACGGTATCAAGGAGCAAGGCTTCTCGATTCCCCACGATTATTCGGTATGTGGCTTTGACAACATCTACCCCTCGACCTTCAGTGGGGTTGGGTTGACCAGTATCGAACACTACATCGTACAGGGAGGCAAGAGCGCCTTGCGCCTACTCTGTGACAAGATGGATGGCAAGCAGTCGCGGGCTGTTGAGAGTGAGGCGGTGGTGCGGGTAGAGTACAAAACCCGCCTCATCATCCGCTCCTCCACGTCAGAGCCGCGCCAAAGCTGACCTACTTGCCGAAGGTCACAAATCGCTCAACATCGGTGCAGAAGGCGATGCCGACACCGGGCTTTGAGAGGATGGGCAGCGACCGGATCGCCTCCAGCACTGTCCCGGTCATTCCTGCCCCGACGAGGATGAGCAGCATGTCCTTCTCCGCTACCAAGGTATAGCCGAAGAACTTGGCATCCTCCTCGGTACTGGTCCCCCGCGCTGAGAGGATCGTCCCACCGGATGCCCCAGCTGTCCGTGCCGCAGCCATTACCTCGTCGGCGAGGCCGTGGTTGACGATGCAGGTGATGAGGGTATGTGGTGTATGAGTCATGGGTAAGCCTCCAACTGCATGCAGGTGCACGCCCCGTTAGTATTGCCTAAATCTCGATAGAAGAAAAGAGGATCAAGGAAATGTTCTACAATAAGTTAAGATATCTAGTCTCTAAGCTTGGTAAGCGATTGCATCCCATCTCTGAGCAGCTCGATATCCATTGAACTCATCCGTAGTGTGCATCCTCTGTCCATCCACGAGCGTAGCAGCGTCTCTGCGCTATGTATGCCAAAGATCTTGTCGTGGCGAAGCGCACTCTCAGATACGCGAGCGATGGCCTCATTGAGGAGGGGATGGGAGAACTGGCCGCCTATGCCCAGCGAGTTTGATAGGTCAGCTGGGCCGATGAGCAGGGCATCGATACCATCGACGGAGGCAATCGCATCGATGTTCTCGATCGCCTGGGCGCACTCAATCTGTGCGATCGTGAGAATCCGCTCATTCTCACTGTCAAGGAACTGTTGGCCCTGTGGGGAGGCGTCGCGGTAGTGGGTATGGGCCCCCCAGCCACCGAGGCCGCGGTTTCCGAGCCCTTGGTACTTCGCCCACTGGGCAAACTGGAACGCCTCATCCCCATCCTTGATCATCGGGACCATGATGCCACTGACCCCACAGTCCAGGGCGCGGCTGACATACCCCTTGGTCAACTCGGGGACACGGACCCAACAGTCGATGCCCTCCGCTCGGGCAAGCGAGGCGGCATCGGTGATCGTCTCAAAGCCAAACGGCCCATGCTCCATATCGAACATGACGAAATCCAAGCCTGCGTCCTTGGCCACCAGCACAATGGCAGGGCTACGGATCAGGCGGATCATCGTACCAACGGCGCTCTCTTTGTTCAGCAATCGGGCTCTAGTATTCGCTCTGCTCATGCTCAATCTCCATCGCCTCCTTCCAGTCAATGCCCGCCTCTATGTTGGCCAAGAGGTAGCGCACCCCTTGGTTATCCGGTGGATTGAGATACAGGAGCCTACAGGCAACAGCCCTCGCCTCGGCAAACTGGCCCGCTCTCCAATAGACCATGCATAACAGATACAGGGCTCGTAGGTATGGGCGGTTGTAGACGGCGCTCCAGAGAAACGAACCCTGAATCTGCTCATCCATGTGCCGTTCGGCGATGTGGCGAGCTGCATGGAGGCAGTTTTCGATGCTGCATCGATCGAGGCCATAGGAGTCAAAGTACAGCGATGCTATATGGACCAGCGCATCGATGCACGGCGGATACTCCTCCCAGAGCTTGGTCAAGAGGTTATACCGTTCGTCAAAGGTCTCGAGTGTGGTGGACTCATAGACAGGATCGCTATCCTTTGCGTAGAAGTCGGCGCCGGTGTAATCATCGAACTCGTAGCACGGACGCTCACCGGTGCCGATGCACGCTCGTGTTCCATCATCGATTTCGTACTCTTCGATGAATGAGCGAGCGTCGAAGGTGTCGACTTTGGTGTAGTGATGCCCTTCGACGGTAATCGATGCGAGGTCGAAAGCGGCCCTGATGACCGTTCCACTATAGTAAGTGGTCCGCATGTATGACCATTGCTTCTCTACTCGAAAGATTACAGTATCCAACATCGCTAGATTGTAGCTCTGTCCCCGGATCGAGAGGACAGAACCGCTGTCAAGGTCACGCCCTCGCCAGCCGGTCTTAGAGAGTTTGAGGACCAGGAGGCGACGGATATCCTCGCCCTTGCTCTCTTCGATTGAGGGAGCACTATCTACGGTGGGTGGGTTCATGTAGCCAGTATATCAGACTTTTTCCTACGTGGGCCTAATTTTATTGGTTGAGTCAGTCTGACGACGATGGCGCGTCAAAAAGCGGCTACAGGAACTGACCTACTGTTAAAAGCAGAGCGATCTTTGATGAGTTTCTGGCATTCTGTGGTCCACAACGGTTTTTTCAGTGTTGGAATACTGGTCAATGTACGGTACAATCATCTATTGAATAGAGGTATAGCGTGAATTTGGACGTCGGTATGGGCAGGACAGCCTCAAAGACAGTGCGGCTCCTTCTCTTGGCAGCTGTGTTGGCAGCCGCTCTTCTCGCGCTCTCTTGTTCAGAGACTCCTCTTGATGCCCAACGTGTTGGGTTCAACCCTGTTCAACGTATCCCGACAGTTGCCCTCACAACCGAGGAAAAAGCGTACCTGGCCGACTTGGCACCGCTTCGGGCTGGCGTTGTCGATGGTGCAGCGCCGCTGCTCTACCTCAGTTCCAGAGGCCAGGTCCAGGGCATAGGCGTCAGAATATTGAATGAGGTCGCCGCTCGGACCGGCTTTGTCGTCGAGTATCACGTCTACAGTGACCAACGCGCGCTGCTCGCCGACCCGAGTGTGGATGTATTTCCGATCATAGATCCAAACTACGCACCAGATGGCATGGTATTGAGTGATCCGTATCTGTTCACCGAGACAGTCCTCTTCATCAACAAGAACATCTCTGCGGAGAAGCTGGATGACAAGCGCTTTGCCTTCGTCGAAGGTGGGGCCTTGCCTTCGGGCATCAATGAGGCGCTGGTGCGCTACTATCCCAACCGCGAGTACGCCATCGACGCCGTTGAACGGGGGGAGGCGGACTACGGCTACGGCAATGCCTATTCGATTGCCTACCTCTCCTTGAAGAAGGGGTATCGCAACCTTGTCACCGTCCCTCAGGGGATGGGGGTGCGTCGATACTCGATTGGTCTCTTTAAAGACGATGCACTGATGATGTCGATCGTCAACAAGGGACTTGCATCGATCACCGATGCGCAGATGCAGGCCCTGATCCTCGATGAGGCAAGCCGTATCGAGCAGGTTGTCACCGTTTCGATGGTCATGGAACAGTACGGACCGATCATCCTGTTGATCAGCTTTGCAGTCATCGTGGTCCTTATCTACCTTGCTGTCGCCAATGTACGGACAGCAGTGCTCCTGAAGCGACAGAATCGACGCTATGAAGCCCTCTTTGATATCTCCCATGAGTACCTGTTTGAATATGAGAGGCAGAGTAGGGGCATCTCCTTTGCGCCAGAGACACGCAAGCTCTTGGGCCCGACGCGACGCCAAAACCAGGCGATGCAGACCCTGGCTGCCTCCCTTGAAGAGAGCGATGGGGCGACCGTCTCAAAGGTCGTGGATCTGAAGATCCATGACGGGTCCAGCCGTACCTTCCGTCTCAACGCCGTCGAGGTTGCCGCATCGATGAAGCGGCGCAGCTCCTACATCGGTAAACTCTCCGATATCAGCGACGAAGAGCGCCAGCTTGCGGACCTGCGCATCCGGGTCGTCACCGATGGGCTGACCGGATTGCTCAACCAAGTAGCGATCCGCGAAGAGATCGAGACCCTTCTTTCCAAACGCACAGCGGAAAGCTTGGATGTATTGGTCCTCATGGATTGTGATCAGTTCAAGTATGTCAATGACACCTACGGCCACCTCGCTGGAGACCGCTTCCTCAAGATCCTTGGAGAGTGCTTGGTATCGATCTTTGGCGAAGAGCGAACGATTGGACGCGTGGGTGGAGATGAGTTCTGTGTGTATATCCAAGCAGCCGGCTCGTTGGCAGAGGTAACCGCTCTCTGCGACGCCATAAATCCGACCTTCCAGAAGCGGATCAAGGCTCCCTTCTCCGTCAGTGTCGGGGTGGCGGTGGTTGAGGATGGCGATGGCTATGACGATCTCTTCAGGCGTGCCGACACCGCTCTCTACCACGTCAAGCGTAATGGCGGGGCGGCGACCCTGCTCTATGAAAAGTAAGAACGATCCTTCTTCGATGCCGCCCAGAGATAGAGGCTGGCCACACTTCCATACGGTGAGTATCGGCTTCGATAGCGTTCAAAGAGCGGGCGGTCCACCTCCTCAAGGCCGTAGAGGTGCTTCATCCCCCGGATGATGGCCAAGTCCCCGAAGCTGACGATATCGGCTCGCTTCATGCCAAAGAGGAGGATCATCTCAGCAGTCCATCGCCCGATGCCCTTCAAACTCATCAAGGCGGCGATTGCCTGCTCATCATCCATCGCAGCTAGAGCCTCGAGGTCAAAGCGCCCGTCATTGACGGATGAGGCATACTCGTGGATGTAGTGTGCCTTACGAAAGGTCATCCCCAGCTTCTGTAGTGCCTCAACGCTTGTAGAACTGAGTGTGGCGGCATTTATCTGGTGCAATTCATCGTTCATCCGCTGCCAGATTGTGGCCTGGGCGGCGATCGAGATCTGCTGGCCGATGATATGGCGGACAACCGATGAGAAGAGATCCTCGTCGGCACTACGGGTGATCGGGCCGATGTCGGCAATGAAGGATCCGAGGACCGGGTCGGCCTCCGAGAGGTGGTGCATCGCCTCTGTGGTGCTCTTGATCGTGCTAGTCATTGCCCAAGCGTAGTGCATCCGCCTCATCTTGCCAATGGCGGGCGCTAGATGAGGATCTTGCCGGGGTTCATGATGTTCTTCGGATCAAAGGCCCGTTTCAAGGTCTTCAAGAGCTCGTACTCGGCATCGGGGGTGAGCTCTTTGACAAACTCGCGACGTTTGAGCCCGATGCCGTGCTCACCGCTGATCTTGCCTCCAAGCTTGCCGACGATGAAGGCGTATAGATCTCTGAGAATCTTCGGCTCGATTTCGAGCCACTTCTCCATCGTCCACTCAGGATCCTTGATGATCGTCGCGTGGAGGTTGCCATCCCCTGCGTGCCCATAGCAGGGGATCTGCAGGCCGTAGCGATCTGACAGCTCTTTGAGAAAGGGGAGGACTTGGGGAATTGAGGTGATGGGAACCACCACATCCTCCAGGCTCTGCACCGGGCTGTAGACCTTAATCGCCTCGGCGATCGCTCGCCGCACCGCCCAGATTCGTTCGCGGTTGTTCGCGTCCTCGGCGATATACACCTCCATCGCTCCCATCTCTTCGCACAGCTCTCCGACAGCCACCAAATCCGCCTCTACTTGGGCGGCATCGGAGCCATCAACCTCCAAGAGCAGCATCGCCCCGACCCCCGACAAGGGAAGGGTTTCGTTGAGGTATGAGCAGGAGATCTCAAAGGAGAGGCGGTCCATGAATTCGATGGAGACGGGGATGATGCCCTGCTTCATCAACAGCGGGACTACGGCGATCGCCTGCTGGGCGCTCTGAAAGGGAACGAGCAGCGTGGAGGCTACTTTGGGGATGCCGATCAGTTTGATCGTTGCCTCGCAGATGATGCCCAGTGTCCCTTCGCTGCCGATGTACAGCTGCTTCAGGTCATAGGAGCTCACGTCCTTTGTTACCTTGCCTCCCAAATGGACGATCTGGCCCTGTGGGGTGACGACAGTCATGCCCAGCACGTACCGGCTTGTTACCCCGTACTTGATCGCCTTGCCCCCTCCTGCATTCTCGGCAATGTTGCCACCAAGAAAACAGCTCTCCAAACTCATCGGATAGCCGGCGAAAAAGAGACCGGTATCCTTGAGGTGCTCGTTCAGTTCGTTGGTCACGATCCCTGCTTCGGCGGTGACGGTGAGATTGGCTTCATCGATCTCGATAATGCGATTCATCTTCTCCAGTGAGATGACGATGCCTCCAAAGAGCGGTATGGCACCTCCAGAGAGGCCTGAACCTGCTCCACGGGGTGTTACAGGGATGGTATGGCGGTCGGCGAGGCGCATGATCTGGGCTACCTGTTCAGTCGAAGTCGGGGTGACCACCACATCTGGCATCACGCTGTACTGCTCTTTGCTTGTCTCATCGTGGCTGTAGCCTTCGATCCGATCGCGTTCGGTGAGGACATTGGAGGCAGAGCAGATGGTGATAAGTTCTTCGATGATTGCAGCGGTAATGGGCGTATAGGGGGTCATTGGGTCTTCCTCCTCTCTTGCAGGCGCTTGGCAAGAAGCGGGACGATTGCAAAGAGGTCTCCGATGATAGCATAGTCGGCGATCGCCATAATATTGGCATCCCGGTCATTGTTGATCGCTACGATGCGTTTGGCTGTCTTGATGCCAGCTAGGTGCTGGATCGCCCCGCTAATGCCGATGGCGATATACAGTTCAGGTGAGATCGTCTTGCCAGAGAGGCCTACTTGGTGGGGATAGGTAGCCCAGCCGCGGTCGACGGCATCGCGTGAGGCGCCGACCTCGGCGCCAAGCAGCGAAGCCAGGTCCTCGACGAGGGCGAAGTTGTCACGCTTCTTCAGCCCCTTGCCGCCGGCAACGACGATCTCGGCGTCCTCGATCGACCGTTGTTGGCCAACGAAGGGTCTGAGGCCCAAGACGTGGGTCGGGTTGTGGACCGCCGCTGTGATGGGAACGTGGCACACAGTGCAGGTACGGCTGTAATCGAGGGAGGGAAGGGGCGTTGAGCGCGGGCGGATCGTCGCCATCTGGGGACGATGGTTAGGGCTTTTAATCGTTGCCATGATGTTGCCGCCGATGGCGGGTCGGATCTGCAGCAGATTTCCGCTCCCCTCCTCGATGGCCAAGTCGGTGCAGTCTGCAGTCAAGCCACAGGAGAGCTTGACGGCCAGGTACGGCAGGAGGGTACGCCCATAGGTCGTGGCGCCGGCAAGGATGATCTGGGGAGAGTGTTCTGCTACCAGAGCCATCAGAGCCGAAGCATGGGCGCTGACGGTGAAGGGCTCGAGGGTCGAATCCTGTCCAAGGTAGATGACGTCAGCTCCTGATGCCGCAAGCCGCTCTACCTGATCTTCGTTGAGGTGGGAGGTGAGTGCAACGCTTGCCAGTCGGACCCCGAGCGTGTCGGCCAGCGTGCGTGCGCGCCCGAGCAGTTCCAGGGAGATCTCCTTCAACACACCACCGCTGACCTCTGCGATGGTCCACACATCAGCCATGGTACACCTCCTCGATGATGTCGATCAGTCGATCGACGGCACCCTTCATTGAATCCTCGTCGCTGGCGATGTGCACCTCAGCCGTTCGTGCCACCTTCGGACTTTCGATCTTTACTACCCGCGTCGGCGATCCCTTCAGGCCGATCTTTCCGATATCAGCGCCAATCGTTCTGGCATCCCACTCTTCTATGGGGGTATTCATCGCTCGCTTCTTGCCCCTCAGGGTAGGGAGGCGGGGGATGGCGATCTCCTTGACTACCGAGATCAGGGCAGGCAGGGTGAGGCGCACCGCCTGATAGCCCTCCTCGGTGAGGCGCTCCACTTCCATGGTTCGGTCGACAATGGTGTTGATCGCCGAGACGTAGGTGACCAGAGCCACATCGAGCCAGGCGGCGATGCCCGGTCCTACCTGGGCAGTGTCGCCGTCTGTAGCCCGCTCTCCGGTGATGATAAGGTCGAAGGAGCCGATGTGCTCGATCGCCTTCGAAAGGGCATAGCTTGTCGCATAGGTGTCACTGCCGCCAAAGAGGCGGTCGGTGAGCAGGATGGCCCGGCTCGCTCCCATCGAGAGTGCTTCCTTGAGGATTTGCGCGGCGCTTGGAGGCCCCATGGTCAGGGCCGTCACGCTGCCGGCGCTCCTCTCGCTGAGGCACAGGGCAGTTTCAAGGGCGTAGAGGTCCAGTGGGTTGAGCGTCGCGGCACTGCCTGAGCGGATCATGGTTCCGGTGACCGGATCCATCTTCACAGCGCTACTCTGTGGTACTTGCTTGATCGGGACGATGATGTGCATGCCACCTCCTTGGGTCTTGATACCCATGATAGGGGCTGTCAGGTGCGTTGTCAACAAAAATGACCGCGGTCATTTTTGTTGCTTCAGAGCCTCAATGAGAATGGTAGAGCAGTAGTGTATTCCAACCTCGACTAGGTCAAACGACGCTGAGGCGATGGTCCAGTCGAGGAACAATCCCCTGATCGCCCGATTGAAGAATCGGGCATAGGTCAGTGCATCTGTGCGGTCATTGAATTCACCGCTCTGTTGCCCCTCTGCGATGAGGTCGACGATGAAGGTGAACCAGAAGCGCCCTTCGGCGGTGATGGTCTTGTCATCTCCTGCCTGCAGGACTTGGTTTGCGTACAGGACCTTCAGCACATCACAGCCGACGACGTCTCGTACATAGGTGAGCTGCAGCTGTGTGAAAGAGAGGAGGCGCTGCTGTGCGCTATTCTGCAGACGAACTTTGGCTTCAATGCTGCGGTAGAAGGCATCGATCTCCCAGAACTTCTGGACGATGATGTCACTTTTGGTGGTGTAATAGGTGTAGAAGCTCCCCTTGGCCGTACCGGCGTGGTCAGCGATGCGCTGGATCGACACTGCGTCGTAGCCGTATTTGGAGAAGAGGTCGATGGCGCTCTCGTAGATCAGGCGTTTGGTCGCTTCGGCTTTCTTGGTCTTTGCCATGGCACTTCACCGATGGGTCGCTGCCATCGTCTGCTCGATCGCCTCGATCGAGGCGTCGAGGTTGGCGGCGAGCAGCAATGAGTAGAGGATGTCAACGACTGCGAGCTGGTTGATGCGCGAGGTGCTCGCCCCTTGGCGGTAGATGCGTTCACTGGCGGGCACGAGCAGGGTGATATCGGCAAGGGCACGCAGCGCGTTCGGCCCGTCCATCGTCAGGCTGATCACCGTCGCCCCATTGTTCTTGGCGAGCTTGGCGGCCTCCACCATCTCCGCTTTCTCTCCGGAGTAGGAGATGACGAAGGCGCATTCACCGCTACGGATGGCCGTAGCTGCCACGAGTTGCAGGTCGGTGTCGGGCGAATAGAAGACCGATGAGCCGAGGCGGGCAAGTTTTTGCATGAAGTCGCTTGCGACGATGCCGCTTGCACCAACACCAAAAAGAGCGATTTTTTTGGAGGCGAGGATGACAGAGACCGCTTCCTTGACGCTCTGTTGGTCAAGCGTCAGCTCAAGGGCGGCGAAGGAGCGCTGTAGTCTCTCCACGGTGCTGCGGATCGTCGCCCCTGCCTCGGTGCCGCTCTCCAAGTCAAGGTCCGGGACGTAGCGCTCATCGTAGGTGTCAAAGACATCGCGGGCGAGGCGGAGCTTGAAGTTGCTGAAGGACTCGAAGGCAAGGTGTTTGCAGAAACGAATCACCGCGGCCTGGCTCGACGATGACTGCTTGGCAAGTTCGCGGACATTGAGGTGCAGAACTTTCTTGGGATACTTGACTACGTAGGCGGCGACCCGCTTCTCGCTCTCCGATAGGCTCTCCCACCGGGCGTTGATCTCAAACAATGCTCCGCGGATCTCGTGCGTGCTCTCCATACGCTGCCTCCATCCTCCTATCCTAGGATGAAGGGTAGCTGTGGTACAAGCTGATGGCCCGAGCGATGGGACCATCGGCACGTCGGTCAAGCTCGATCGCCTCCTCGGCTGCGATGTTGAGCAAGATCATCAAGATCGCGATCTTGGGTCTTCTTCCTGAGCTCTCGAAGGCTTCTGCTGCCTCCTCATCGCTACAGCCGGTGGCTTGCTTGATCAGGCGCTTGGAGCGGACCACCAGCTTGGCGTTGACTGGGGTGAGATCGACCATGAGGTTGCCATAGACCTTGCCGAGGCGGATCATCGAGGCGGTAGTGAGCATGTTGAGCACCAGCTTTTGCGCTGTCCCCGCCTTCAGGCGGGTGCTGCCGGTGATGACCTCCGGTCCGACATCGAGGAAGATCGCATGGTCGGCGAGCTCGAAGGTCTTGGAGTTCGCATTGCAGCTGATCGCCCCGACGACGGCTCCGACGCTGCGTCCATAGGCCATGGCTCCGAGGACGTACGGGGCCTGACCACTGGCTGTGATGCCCACCAAGGTGTCGTTCTTATTGAATGCGAGGCGTTTCAACTCGTCGACGCCCTCCTGTCCATTGTCCTCGGCATCCTCGATCGATCGCACCAGTGCCTCCCGCCCCCCGGCTATGAGGCCCTGGACCATCGTGCGGGGAACGCCGAAGGTCGGCGGGCACTCGGAGGCGTCGAGGACGCCGAGGCGACCGGAGGTGCCGCTGCCGATGTAGAAGAGGCGGCCGCCGCGCTTGAAGGAGGCGACGATGTCGTCGACGAGAGAGGCGATGGTAGGAATCTGACGTTCAACAGCATATGGGACGGTCTTGTCCTCACTGTTCATGATGGCAAGGATCTCAGCGGTCGAGGCTTCGTCTATCCTCGTCGATCGATCATTGCGCTGTTCGGTGGTCATGCTCTCAAGCAATTGCTCGGTAATCTGTTGCTGGCCCACGCTGTCCCTCCATCCCTTGTTCCCACTCTATCATTGGAGGTC
>LVBE01000040.1 GCA_001603105.1 Spirochaetales bacterium Spiro_03 | reverse complement strand
CTCTCGGTCAGCTCCTCGGCAAGGTCTCCGAGACCACTGCCTAGGACCATGCCGATCTGTAGCGGCTCGTTGCCGATGCGGCTGGTGATGTACATTGCAGCTTCCTGCATCTTGTCCAATAATCGATCCATATATTCCTCCGACGGATATTAGAACGGCTGTCCGCTTGCCTTGGGGGCGGCGGACTTCTTTGAAAAGAGCACCAAGGCTATCAGAGTCGCCACATAGGGGAAGACCTTGAAGAAGACCGGCGGCACCACAGACAGCGACGGGATTACCTGGCTGACGTTGGCGATGGTCGTGGCGCTGCCAAAGAAGAAGGTCGCCCCGAGGATGCCTAGCGGCTTCCATTGGCCGAAGATCAGCGCGGCGATGGAGAGGAAGCCCAGGCCTGCGACGGTGCCATGGAACTCACCGCTGTAGGTGATGAGGATCACCGATCCACCCAGGCCGGCGAGGGCGCCGCTGACGATGACGCCAAAGTACCGCATCCGGTGCACGTTCACCCCTGCGGACTCAACCGCCGATGGATGCTCACCGCACGCCCGCAGCCTCAGGCCGAAGCTGGTCTTGTAGAGCAAAAGCCAGCTGAGGGCCCAGATGATGAGGACCAGCCACGTCGTCCAGTACGTCTGGCTGAAGAAGAGCGGGCCGATGATCGGGATCTTTGCAAGCAAGGGGATGTTCTTTCTGATGATGCCCATGCGGATGCGGACGTTTCCGCTGCCGCTGATCAGGCGGGCAAGGTAGACGGTGATCGCCCCGGCGAGCATGTTGATCGCTGTCCCGCTGATCACCTGGTCAGCTTTCAGGTTGATCGAGGCGAAGGCGTGCAGCAAGCTGAACAGACCTCCGGCGATGACGCCGGCGACCAAACCGAGGGCGAGTATCCCATTGGGATACTGGGCCAGGCTCGGTTCCAGTAGGCGGATGGTGATGGCACAGGCAAAGTAGCCGACCAGCATCAGGCCCTCGAGGCCGAGGTTCGTCACACCACTGCGCTCGCAGTACAGACCACCGAGGGCGGTGATCAAAAGTGGGATTGTGTAGGCGATGGCATAGGGGAAAATGCTACTGAGGGTTGACCACATACGCTTACTCCTCCTTCTCCCCAGAGCGGCGAGAGCGGCGGTATTTGAACAGCCGGTCCCAGAGGCGCTGGAAGAGGACACTGGTTGCAGTGAAGTAGATGATGACGGCGATGATCGAATCGGCGATCTCCGGCGGCACCGAGGTCATGGCATTCATGAACCCCTTGCCCGATTGCAGGATCCCGAAGAAGAGGGAGCTGAAGAACACCCCCAGAGGATTGGAAGCCCCCAAGAGGGCGACGGCGATCCCGTCGAAGCCTTGGGCTGGAAGGACGCCGATCTGCATGTTGCGCGAGTAGCCGGTGTAGAAGGAGAGGCCGGCAAGACCGGCAAGGGAGCCGGCGATCATCATTGAGATGATGACGTTGCGGTTCACCTTGATGCCCGCATACTCGGCGCAGAAGCGGTTCGAACCGACCGCCTTCAAGCCAAAGCCCAAGGTCGTCTTATCCAGGACAAAGCGGATGAGCACCACCGCTACGATGGCGATGAAGAAGCCATAGTTGATGTATGAGCCGTTGAAGAGCTTGGTGAGCCAGGGCGAACGCAGCGACTGGCTGACGGCGATCGAGGCACTCTCGGTCTCAAGCGATGGTCCTTTGAGGTAGGCAGGGACAAAGTAGTAGATCGACCAGTAGGCGATCCAGTTCATCATGATCGTCGCCACGACCTCATGGACGTTGAATCGGGCTTTCAAGAAGCCGGGGATTACACCCCACAGCGCTCCACCGATGAGGGCGCTGCCGATCAGGACTACCAAGAAGAGCGGTCGGGGTAGAAAGACCTTGTGGGCGACAAGCGTCGCGCAGAGCCCACCGATGAGCATCTGGCCACTGGCGCCGATGTTGAAGAGCCCGGTCTTGAAGGCGAAGGCAACCGAAAGGCCGACGAGCATCAAGGTCGTTGCAGTCGCCAGTGTATTGCCGATGCGCTCGATGTTCATCAGACCGCCACGGAAGAGGTAGTAGAAACCCAAAAACGGGTTGCTGCCGATCGAGGCCATCAGGACAGCTCCACCGATCAGGCCGAGGATGACCGCGCTGACGGCAACGAGGAATGCATGGCTTTCAGTGGTGCGAGGGCGTTTTTTCATCACCTGGCCTCCTTTTTGGAGATGCCGGCCATCATGAGGCCAACCTCATCCTCGTTGGTCTGATCGGTCTTGACGACGTCGACCAATTGACCGCCGAACATGACGGCGATCCGGTCTGAGAGATTGAAGATCTCATCGAGCTCAAAGGAGACGAGCAACACTGCATACCCCTTGTCCCGATGGGCGACAAGCTGGCTGTGGATATACTCGATCGCCCCGACATCCAAGCCCCGGGTGGGCTGGACGGCGATCAACAGCTCACTGGAGCCGGTGATCTCCCGCCCGACGATGAGCTTTTGTTGGTTACCGCCACTGAGCTTTCCGGCAAGCGAGTGGATTCCCTCGCCGCTACGCACATCGAAGCGGTCCACAACCGATTGGGCATACTCATCGAGGTAGGCGGCATCGAGGATCCCCCGCTTGCTGAAGGGCCGGTGGTAGTACTCCTTGATCGCCACATTGTCCGAGAGGCGTGAACTCATCACCAAGCCTCGCTTCTGTCGATCTTCGGGGATGTGGCCGATGCCGATCTCGTTGCGGCGTCGGATATCGGCATGGGTGATCTCATTGCCGTCGACGATGACCGACCCGCTCTCGATCGGCCTGAGGCCGGTGATCGCCTCGATGAGCTCGCTCTGTCCGTTTCCGTCTACGCCGGCGATGCCGACGATCTCCCCGGCTTTGACGGAGAGGGAGAACTGTTTGACACCGAGCAGGCGCTTGTTGTTCAGGACATTGAGGTCACGGACCTCCAAGATCACCCTTCCTCTTTGGGCCGGTTTCTTGTCGACCTTGAAGCTCACCGGCCTGCCGACCATCATCGATGCCATAGTCGCTACCGAGGTATCGGCGACATCGACGACACCGACGAGCTTGCCACGACGGATGACCGTACAGCGGTCAGCCACCTCCTTGATCTCGGCAAGCTTGTGGGTGATGAGGATGATCGATTTGCCTTCCTTGGAAAGATTACGCATGATCTGCATCAGGTCTTCGATCTCCTGGGGGGTGAGCACCGCCGTCGGTTCATCGAAGATCAGGATGTTGGCGTCGCGATAGAGCATCTTCAGGATCTCAACCCGTTGCTGCATGCCCACGGTGATGTCCTCGATGACCATATCGGGATCGATGTTGAGCCCATATTGGGCCGAAAGGGCAGCGATGCGCTTTGAGGCACTCTTGCGGTCCAGGAAGAATCCCCCCTCCTTGCCGAGGATGATGTTCTCGGTGACCGTGAAGTTCTGCACGAGCTGGAAGTGCTGGTGGACCATGCCGATGCCCAGGTCGTTGGCATCGTTTGGGTTGTGGATGTGCACCTCCTCTCCCCTCACCTTTATCGTCCCCCGGTCGGCATGATAGAGGCCGAAGAGGATTGACATGAGGGTGGACTTGCCCGCTCCATTCTCGCCAAGGATGGCATGGATCTCCCGCTCCCTGACTTGGAGGGTAACATCATCATTGGCGACAATCCCGGGAAACTCCTTGCGGATGTTCAGCATCTCGATTACGTAGCTCATCACCACACTCCTATGGGACCATGATTCGCAGAAGGGCCACCGCACTGGGAGGTGGCCCCTCACAATAGATACTACAATCTGTTACTTGAACAGCCCGTCACCCTTGTCGACGACCTTGATCGCCCCGCTCTTCATCTTTGCGTAGGCGCGGGCCACCTCGTCGGTGACGCTCTTGGAGAGGTTGGGGTTCTCAACCGGAATACCGACGCCATCGTTGGTGGCATCGAGGTGCAGGACCTCGCCGCCAGGGAAGCGACCATTGAGCTCGTTCTCGATCATATCATAGGAGGCACGATCGAGGTACTTCATTGCGCTGGTGAGGATGATCGACTTGCCGTTGGGCATCAAGCCTTCACCATACTGGTCGACGTCAACACCGATAACCCAGACCTTCTTGCCAGCTGCTGCACGGTTCTTGGCTTCGTTGATGACACCCACACCAACACCACCGGCTGCGGCGAAGATCACATCAACGCCACGGTCGTACATCGAGGCGGCGATCTGCTGACCGGCTCCGATGTCATCAAAGGTTCCCTGGTAGAGGTTGTTCTCCTGCTTCATGACGATGTTGGTCCCGTGGTTGGCATTGGCATACTTGACGCCCTGCTGGAAGCCCCAGTTGAACTTCTGCACAGCCGGGATCTCCATGCCACCGATGAAGCCGAAGTTACCGTTCTTGATCTCCAATGCAGCGGCAAGACCGGCAAGGAAGCCACTCTCATGCTCTGCCCAATAGACACCGACGACGTTCTTCTCGATGCGGAAGACCGAGTAGTCTGCGCTGTGCGGCTCACCGTCGAGGATGACGAACTTGACCTTGGGGTACTTGTCCTGTGCCTCGAAGAGGGCGGTCTCGAACTTGAAGCCCGGGCAGATGACCATGTTGTAGCCGGCATCAACGAGGTTGCCGATCTCCTTGAGGTAGTCAGCTTCGGTGGTCCCGGCGGGCTTGAGGTACTTCACATCCAGGGCGAAATCCTTGCTCGCGCGAAGGATTCCTTCCCATGTTCCCTGGTTGAAGGACTTGTCGTCAATGGTCCCTGCGTCAGTGACCATGCCTACACGAAGATTGCTCTTTTTGGCCGCACCTTCGCTTGTGCCTGCAGCAAAGACCGCTGAGGTGAGGACAACGAGGATGCAAAGCGCAACAATCAGTTTCTTCATTACCATATCTCTCCTTTTGCATTGTGATTTCCAAGTACAGAATCTGCGCTCTTGTATTCTACAGCCCCCCCATGGGGTTGTCAAACAAAGAAAACCGCCGTTCAAGAGAAACATAGAAATCAGGTGATTGTTGTCAGACTCAAAGCTGAATGACAATTTCTTTCTGCACATTCACATACTGGTGTATCCTCGGCAAGAACATCCGCTTTCAAGCCCAGAAGGCTCATCATTAGGAAGAGATACTGCTGTTCGCCGTATCACATACGCAGGCGAGAACGGCTTTCATTTTTATAGATTATTGAGCTGTACAACGGGTCGGCATTCTACAGCATCTCTGGACCCATGGAGGAATAATCATTTGAGAGTACATCAGGACCTCTCATTTGTGACTTAGTCGCGCAGATGAAATAGATAAAATTTTACTTGACAGCGGGAAAGAAGCATGGGTAGAATCAACACGAATACAAACGTTTGTATTTTTTTAATTAGAAATACAAACGTTTGCATTAGGAGGAAGTCGTGGTTACCATCAAAGATATAGCAAGAGCGGCAGGAGTCCATGCCTCTACAGTCTCGAGAACGTTGAGTGGATCCCCGCTTGTGAAGGATGAGACGAAACGCTTGATCCTCGACCATTGTGAAAAGATGGGCTATATGCCCAATGCCCTTGCTCGAGGGCTTGTCCAGAATAGAACTCAAAACCTTGGAATGCTCGTTCCTGACTTATCAAACCCCTACTACGCTGAACTCATGTCCATCGTTGGGAATGCGACAAAAAGCATTGGATATAACATGCTATGGTGTAATAGTTTCCAAGACGAGGAGCTGGAACTCAAATATTTCAAACTGTTGATTGAAAATCAGGTCGATGGAATTATCATGCACCCGATCAACGGTGGGAGACTCGAGGCATACACTCGATTTGTTAAAAACGTTCCTACAGTCTTCATCGGTGACATTCTGCCACAACAAGCAATAGCCTGTGTCAGTACAGACAATGAGAAAGCCGGCTCGCTTGCGGTAGAACATCTCTATGCTTGTGGGTGCTCTTCTGTGGCGTTCATCGGAGCAGATCTTCGTAAACGAGCCCATAACAACAGGGTGAAAGGATTCAATTCAACGGCAACGCTCCTTGGTCTGGATGCATCGGTAGTTTCGTTGCCCGAGGATTATCCTAGTGCCATGGATCGTGGATACCACGGGTTCCGACACTATCTAAAACAATACCAGCGGATTCCAGACGGGGTTGTCGCCGTGTCCGACTACGGTGCGATTGGAGTGATGAAGGCATGTCAGGAAGAGGGTATCGCGGTGCCTTCTGCCATGCAACTCATTGGATTTGATAACCTTGATTTCTCCTCCCTGCCAAATATCAACCTTACCACCGTAGCTCCAAATAAGGAAAGTCTCGTGGAGAAGACCACAGCCATGCTCTCTTCAATGATCGATGGCCATGGCCCTGGTGGTCATGAGAAAGTAGTCCCTCAATTAATTGTACGAAGTACCACAATAAAAAAAGGAGAATTATGATGAAGAACAAAAGAGGTATCTGTGTCGCGATTGCATGTGTGTTGCTACTACTGTCAGCAACTGGTTGCAAGAAGGTTCAAGAGCCGACTGTGCAAGGGAAAAGTCCGACTGGCCCTTCGGGCTCGGCAACCATGGTTGCTTCGGAAGTAGTGCAGGTATCACCAGAAGAACAATGGGCGATTGACAATGGGCTTTATCTTGATGAGAGCCCGGAAGAGCTGTATCAAAAAGCGTTGGCTGAGGGTGGAAAGGTTGTCATATATACAGCTTCGAGCCGTCATGCGAAGGTGAAGGCGGATTTTGAGGCAGCCTACCCTGGTATGGAGCTGATCGCGTACAATATTCAAACTGGGGAGTTGATTGAAAAACTCAGGACAGAGTATGAAGCCGGCATCAGGGTGGTGGATATCGTACAGTCAAAGGAAGTCAGCGGTGAATATACCATTGATTTTTTCCGCCCTGGCATACTCCACAATTATCAACCAGAGTCTATTTACGGCAATGTCGCCGAAGAATTCAAACGCAATGTATCTCCGTTCTTCGTAGAGTTGAGTACCTGGTTCTACAATGATGACGCCTATCCCAACGGAGCTCCGATTAATTCATGGTGGGATCTCATCAAGCCTGAATGGAATGGCAAGGTCATTTTCCAAGACCCACTGTCCAGTCCTTCGTACTTGACGCTCATTACCACCATGACCCGCCCTGATGTCGCTGAGAAAATGGCAGAAAATTACAAAAAGGTATTTGGAAAAGAAATCGTCCTGGATAAGGATGAGCCGAATGCCGGATATGCGTGGATCAATCGATTCCTCAAGACAGACTATACACTTACCAGTGTGGCTGACGAGACGGTAAAAGCAATCGGAACCGTCGCAGGAACCGCTCAAGTTGGGTATTCGGCGTCCTCAAAGCTTCGTGAAAAGGCGCTGTCAATGCCATATATACAGTCGGATTTGGAGCATTTTGCTCCTGCATTGGGGGTGTATGGCCTGAATTTTGTCTCAATCGTGAATGAGGCGCCCCATCCAAATGGCGCGAAGCTGTATCTCCAATATGTAATGGGTGGAGCAGATGGCAATGGAGCAGGATTTAAACCCTTCAACACCTTTGGAGCCTTCCCCGTACGTCCTGAGACAATTCCGCCAAAAGGATCCATCGACCTCTCTGCAGTCCCACTCTTTGAGATAGACTACGAGTATAACCTCAATTCGATGAATGATGTCCACGATTATTGGCTCATAAGACGTTAATGAATCGTTGTACCGCCCTTTCTACAAAAAGGGCGGTTTCACAGGAAATTTTTATCATGAATAGAATTAAAAACAAGATAATCAATCTTGTCTCTTCCCCATATTCAATTATGGTCATAATCTTGACTGTCTTCTTGGTATACCTGATTGTCATCCCACTCTTCGGTATGATTACCACTACCTTCGAGGTCGGGAAAAACGAGGTCAGAAGTCTTGGAAAACCAGCAGGAAGTTTCACGCTGTACTATTGGATGCGTCTGTTCGCGAGCACCGTGTCCAAGAAGATGTTCTATATACCGTTCCTAAATTCTCTGACCGTCGCTATTTCGGCGTCAGTGATAGCCATAGTTCTTGGATGTCTTTTTGCTTGGCTCATGGTGCGTACCAATATTCCTTACAAGAAGTTTTTCTCTATTGCGTTGCTGATTCCCTACATGGTTCCTTCCTGGAGTCTCTCCCTCTCTTGGTTAGCCATCTTCAAGAATCAGAGAATCGGAGGAGCAAAGGGGTTCTTGGGATATCTGGGCCTTGCAACACCGGACTGGCTCGCCTACGGTCCGTTGGCAATCATCATTGTGCTCGGCATCCATTATTATGCGTATGCATACCTGTTGGTCTCCGCCTCGTTGCAATCGATCAACTCAGAACTTGAAGAGATGGGCCAGATTATTGGAGCCTCCAAGGGGAAAATCCTTCGCAAGGTGACGTTTCCACTTGTGATGCCAGCTATCCTCTCTTCAGTCATACTCACGTTCACGAAATGCATGGGCACCTTCGGTGTCCCGGCATTCTTGGGTACGAAGGTCAAATACTACACGATTTCCACAACCCTCTACAGCTCAATGAAAACTGGGCAGCGAAGTATTGGCTTTGCCGTAGCATGCACGTTGATTGTGTTTGCCTCGATTACCGTATTCATCAACCAGAAGATCATTGGCCAACGAAAATCATATGCAACAATTGGTGGAAAAGGCGGCCGGTCAACGTTGATAGATCTCGGCAAATCGCGGACATTGATTACCGCCCTGATCATTCTGTTCTTATTCCTCTTTGTCGTATTTCCCATCGTTGTCATGGCCTATGAAACATTTCTGCTCAGACCTGGTGATTTCAGCTTCGAGAATTTGACTTTGCAACATTGGGTTGGCAGATCAGACTTGAGAATCAACTCCGGTGAGCCAGGCATCCTTCAAAATCCACAGTTTCTCAAGTATGTTTGGAACACTCTCAGGCTCACGTTTGTCACCGCACTCATTGGTACCATCCTGGGGCAGGTCATTGGCTACATTGTTGCGCGAGGGAGACAACATCTCTCCGGCCGATTCGTCGAGCAGCTTGTGTTCATGCCCTATCTCATACCATCCATAGCATTTGGAGCCATGTATCTTGCATTGTTTGCCAAATCAAGGACAGTGACCCTCTTGGGATATGAAATAACGTTGATACCCTCTCTGTATGGAACCTTTGCCTTGTTGGTGCTTATCAGCATTGTGAAACATCTTCCATTTGCATCGCGAGCAGGAACTGCGAATATGCTGCAAATCTCATATGACCTTGAAGAAGCAGCACATATATGCGGAGCCGGCGTGTTCAAGCGTTTCACCAAAATCCTCCTACCTTTGAGCAAAGGAGGCTTCTGGTCCGGGTTCATGCTGATTTTCATCAGCATCATCAAGGAGCTGGATCTCCTGATTCTGTTGATGACCCCGGCACAACAAACCTTGCCCTACATGGCTTACTCATTTTCGATGGAGAGCCTTGACCAGCTGTCGAATGCGGTCGCGCTGGTCCTGTTCTTGATTATCTTTCTCACCTATTGGATAGCGAGCAAATTTGCAAAAGCTGATATCAGCAAAGGATTTTAAGACCATTATGAGCCAAATTGTATTGAACCAAATCGACAAGTACTATGGAAAAAACCACGTTCTGAAAAACTTGGACCTCACAATCGAAGAGGGGGAGTTCATGACGTTGCTCGGTCCATCCGGTTGTGGAAAAACAACGACCTTGCGCATCATTGCCGGACTTGAAAAACCTCAGAACGGGACAATCTTCATAGGAGGAAAACAGGTAGTTGACGCCGATGAAGCCTTCTTTGCATCCCCCGATAAACGAGGTCTCAACCTTGTCTTTCAGTCTTATGCCCTATGGCCTCATATGACGGTATTTGAGAATGTCGCATTCAGCATGACAATCGCTAAAATTGATTCGGCACACATCAAATCCAAAGTAACCAATGCGTTGAAGAGAATGCGTATTCTGGACTATGCCAAACGTTACCCATGTGAACTCTCAGGAGGACAACAGCAGCGCGTTGCTATTGCAAGGGCCATTGTCAATGAACCACCATTGCTGCTCCTCGATGAGCCATTATCGAATCTTGATGCCAAGTTACGCGTCGAGATGCGCTCAGAGCTCAAGCGCCTTCACCAAGAGTTGGGCACAACGATTGTATATGTAACGCATGATCAAGTCGAAGCATTGACGATGTCGACGAGGGTCGCAGTCTTTTTTGAAGGGGTCCTCGAGCAGGTCGCAGATCCCATCGAACTGTACGTGAACCCGGCTTCTCTTCGAGTGGCAGATTTCATAGGCAATCCGAGGATCAATATCATTGAAGGCTCTGCCAGTATTACGAACGATGGGAATCTTGAGGTTGTGTCGGATATCGGGCATATGGTGTTTCCATCTGCATCGGTCATGGAGCATAATTGTCCTCATAAAAAGGAATTCAAGGTTTGTGTAGGTATCCGGCCAGAGAAAATTCAGGTAGAACCGAACTATATGGAAGGGGGGATTGAAGGCGTAATCTATACATCCCAGCCAGCTGGCTCGGAGACGATCACGACAATTCATGTTGGAAACAGCGAGCTACTCTCAAAGCATCTCGGCCTCAGGTATTTCAACGGAGACCAACACGTCTGGTTCTCCTTTGAAGAAGAAGACATCATCGTGTTCTGCGCAGAAACCGGGAAACTGATTAAAAAGGCAAGGACAGACCTATAAGGATGGGCTTGATGTATAAAATTGAAACACATATGCACACGAACATTTCCAGCAAATGCGGCTGGCTGAATGCTGAAGAGGCATGCAAAGCCTACACAGACGCTGGATACCACGGCGTTGCTGTTACCGATCATTTCAATAGAACAACCGTTTCATACCTTGGGATAGACCTCTTGGATAAAGCGCATGCGATGATCGATTTTTTCAAAGGTGTGCGGGCAATGCAGGCGCTTGCGCCTGACTTTGGACTATCGGTGTATCAATGCACAGAGCTTCGATTTGATGGAAGTGAGAATGACTATTTGATTTTTGGGTTTGAACCAGATCTCTTCTATGATCCTGATTCGATCATGAAAGATGGGTTGGAGGTGTTCAGTAGGCGCTGTCGTGAAGCGGGGGCACTCATCATCCAAGCACATCCATTTCGTCCCCCGTGTACCCCTGCCCCACCTGAGTTGATCGATGGAGTTGAAGTGGCGAATCTCAATCTCCGCCATGAGAGCAATAATGCCCTTGCCCTTATGTACGCAAAGAAACACAACTTGCTGATGACCGCAGGTTCTGATTGCCATAGACCGTATAATGTTGGTAAGGCAGGCATCCTTTGTGAGCATCTGCCAAAGGACAGCTTTGACCTTGCCGACTTGATACGGTCGGAGCAGTACTACTTATTTTCGGTTCCAGAGCGGATAGAGGCGCATCGGTAGAGAGCGAACATCTCACGCAACAAGCAGATGAAGCTTCTCGTCAGAGACTACGTCGCTCGACTTCCAGCAGGGCAAGGACGTAGGGGCCGACTCCCTTAAAGTCATCCTCGACCACCGGCTCCTTGATGTAGTAATAGAAGGTGCCGTTACGATATGGGTTGCCACCAAGGCCAGCTACGCTGCAGATGCCACCGAGGTGGAGGTTGCCTGCCTCATCGACTCTTAGGTATCGCCGTTCAAGGTCGGCGATCGCCTTCGTCGCCCAATCGACGTACTGCTCGCCCACAATCCCAAGGCGTACCGCTTTGAGCATTGAATAGGCGAACATCGCCGTAGCAGAGCTTTCGAGGTAGTTGCCCTCCCGCTCTCCTTGGTCCACAACCTGATACCACATCCCGCTTTCGCTTTGGAAGGGTAGCAGCGCTGCCAGTAGCTTGGCGATGATCTGCCCCAGCTGGGCATGGCCTGGGTGCTTTGGCGGCAAGTAGTCGAGGATATCCAGGCACGCCATGGCATACCAGCCGATGGCCCGCCCCCAGAAGTGGGGAGAGAGGCCGGTCTGCTCATCGCTCCAGCGCTGCCCGCGTGACTCATCCCAGGCGTGGTACAGCAGTCCGGTCCGCTCATCGACGAGCGTACGATAGGTGTCGACCACTTGGCGCACCACATCGTCGTAGCCTACCGTGTCCCCACTGGCTGAGCAGAACTGCGCATTGAAGGGCCCTTGCATGTACAGACCATCGAGCCACACCTGCCAGGGGTAGATCTCCTTGTGCCAGTAAATACCGCCAAAGGTCCTCGGCTGCGAGTTCAGCTGGCGCTTCAAGAGGTTTGCCGCCAGCATGAACCGCTCTTCGCCACTGTACTCATAGAGAGGGAACAGATTGCGCCCGGCATTGATCTGATCGAGGTTGTACTCTCCCAGACGATAGGTTTTGATCGCACCGTCGGCGGCGATGAAGGGGTCGTACATCGAGTACGCCCACGTGATGATATCCGTTCGTCCATGGGTCTTTGCGACCTCAATGGCGCTATGGATCATCAGTCCATGCTCATAGTGCCACTGCATCTGGGCCTTCGCATACCGTGCGATCACACTGTCTACCATGCGCACCGAGCGCTTCTCTTGGTTACCCATCTCTGTCCCTCTCATTGTCCAATTCTCTCGATCGATACCCTAGATGAGCAGTCCATGTTCGGCAGCGAAGGCGACAGCACTGTCATTCCAGCTCTGTCCGCCCAGCTTCTTGAACTGCTCGATCCACGCGTTCCAGTTTGTCCGATTCAACACTCGCTTGCCGGTGATGAACTCACTCAGCCCTTGCTCGTAGAAGCGCTTGAGGTCCGCATTGGGGATCGGAAGCGTGTCGCTGCCGATTGCCGCAGTCCACGTCTTCGTCTGCATCGTGCGCAGCACCTCAAGGGCGCTCATCTCTTTCTTGCTCGTCGCGGTGATGTACTTGGGATAGCGGGCCAACAGCTCGATATCCCCGTTGTAGAAGACCATGTTGCGTAGCTGCGTCACCGTCTGGCCGACCGATCCGGTGAAGGCCAGGTCACGGTTGGCGATTTGATCGGCCACCGGCACCCCGTTCTTATCCAAGGTGTAGTTGACGCCCTCGACGCCCCAGCCAAGTAGGTAGTACCCCTCATCGCTTGCCATCCACTCCAGAAGAGCGGCGATCTTGTCCTTCTTGCCGGCCTTCTCAGCCTTTGCGCTGATCGCGTAGATGCGGAAGGACGCCGTGTAGGGGCCGATCGATGCGTGACCTCCGGGGCCGATGGGTGCATCGACGACGATCCACTCTCCATTGGGGAAGTTCTTGTCAAAGGGTGCGTAGTTGGACTCAGCGGCAAATGCGGCATTCTGCTCACGCATCACGCCAAAGCGCCCCTGCTTCCACGCAGCGCGAAAGTCGTCCTTCTTGTAAGCAAGCCAGTTTGGATCCATGACCCCTTCGTCGACCATCTTCTTCAAGAAGACCATGGCATCGAAGAACCCATCCTTGAGGACCATCAAGCCGGGATCGGCGGCCTTGAGGCTCCACGTCCCGTCAACACCGAAGGCACCGAAGATCGGCTCAAGACGTCTGCCTGGCCATGCTTCATAGTTGTTGATCTCCTGAAAGGCTCCGTAGCCATAGGTGTCGTTCTTGCCATTGCCATCGGGGTCGTCATAAGTGAAGGCACGCAGTACATCCATCAGCTCATCAAGGGTCGTCGGAACGGCAAGGCCAAGGTTGTCAAGCCAATCCTTGCGGATCAGCAGTCCCTCGTTCTTGTTAATGGACCCCGGATCTGCAAGGCCATAGCTCTTGCCTGCGAAGCGAGCATGGCTCTGGCTGACGCTGTCATAGTGAGTCGCAGTCCGGATCGGCATCTTGGCATATAGATCGTCAACCGGGGCGACCAGGCCCTGGCCCACTAGCCTACCGAGCACATCCCGACGGACCATGAAGAGGTCAGGCAAGTTGTTCGCTGCGGCGGCAGCCTGGATTTTGACATCCTGGTCACTCTCATTGGAGGGCAAGGCGGTAAGCTTGAGGTCGATGTTGAGCTTCTCCTTGATGATCGAGTAGCCTACCCAGTCGGCAGGGGGAGGCCCTGCTTCGGTGACGGCAGCGCCGTACCACAATTCAATCGCCACCGGCCCAGTCGCCGCTGAATCTTTTGCGCCCTGGCTGAATACAGGAAGGGTGATAAGAGAGAGCACCGCGACAAGGCAAATCCACAAAACACGCTGTTTTTTCATAGTGATCCTCCTTGTGAAAACAACAGTATCTATCTCAAGCTAGGAAGTGGGCTCAGCCCTTGACGCTCCCTAGCAGGGTTCCCTTGGTGAAGTACTTCTGGATGAACGGGTAGGCCACGATCATCGGAATCGCACTCATGAAGACCGAGGCTGCCTTGATCGCAGCGATCGGGGCATCGCCGAAGGCGCTTACCTCCACATACTCGTTCATCCCACTGGCCATCAGGATGTTGCGCAGCAGAATCGGAAGCGGCTGCAGGCTATTGCTGTTGAGGTAGAGCATCGCGTGGAAGAAGTCGTTCCAGAATGCAACACCATAGAAGAGGCCGATGGTCATGATGATCGCCTTTGACAGCGGGAGGATGATCCGCACCAGCACCTGGATCTCCGTAGCCCCGTCGATTCGCGCCGACTCCTTCAGTTCATTGGGGATCCCCTCGAAGAAGGAGCGCATGATCAGGCAGTTGTAGGTGGAGATCGCACCGGGCAAAAAGACGGCTGCAATCTTATCGATGAGACCGAGATTGGTGACCAAGAGGTAGGTCGGGATCATACCGACGTTGAAGACGTAGGGCAGGATGATCAGGATGCTCAACGCTTTGCGCCCCGGAAGCGTCGGAATTGAGAGTACGTATGCCAACGGGATAGTCAACAGCAGTGCGCACACTACCCCACCGACGAGGATCTTGAAGCTGTTCTTGAAGGCCAGCACGAAGCCGGCGTTGCCCAACAGCGCCTTGTAGGCGGCAGTGGACCACTTCCAGGGGGCAAGGAACATCCCTTCTAGGTTGTTGCCGATGTAGTCGTTTGGCCTGAAGGAGAGGGTGATGGTGCTCCACAGCGGCACGGCGATGACCACCAGGAGCAGGATCAGGAAGGCATCGACGAAGAGGTTGAAGCTATGGTCGGCTGCGGTGGGTTTGACGGCTATCGAGACCGTGCGTAGGTGTACTTTCTTCTTCTTGTTCATACGGCCCCTCCTAGTAGAGCGCATTGCCGCCAAAGCGCTTGACCAGGCGGTTCGAAAAGAGGATCAGGGCCATGCCGATGATTCCCTTGAAGAGGCCCACTGCCGTGGCAAGGCCAAATTGGAACTCCAAAAGACCTTGGCGGTAGACCCAGGTGTCGATGATGTCACCGACTGAGAGCACCGGCGTCGAATAGAGCATGAAGATCTGGTTGAAACCTGCATCGAGGATCGTCCCCAGGCGCAACAGCACGACGATGACGATCACCGGCCTGATCGATGGCAGGGTGATGTAGCGTACTCGCTGCCACGAGTTGGCTCCCTCGACCAGCGCCGCCTCAAAGAGCGAGGGGTCGATGCCCATCAGCGCGGCGATGAAGATGATGGCGCTCCACCCCATCTCCTTCCATGCATCGCTGAAGATCACGATCCAGGGAAAGGCTTTGGTGCTGGTCAGAAAATCGACGCTCTTGCCCCCAAGGGCCTTGACGATGTCGTTGATGATGCCGTCGCCGGGGGCGAGCAGTGCCAAGAGGATTCCATACATGATGACCCATGAGAGGAAGTGAGGCAGGTACGCCAGTGTCTGCACGACCTTGCGCAGGTGCGGCCGGTTTGATTCGTAGATTGCGATGGCCAGGAGTATGGCGATCGGAAGGCTGAAGATCAGCTTGCCGAAGCTGTACATCAGCGTATTGCGTAGTAGCTCTGCAAAGTAGTACGAGCGGATGAAGGTGCGAAAGTGCTCCAGGCCGACCCATCTGCTGCCAAGCACCCCGTCAAGGGCCATGTAGTCCTTGAATGCAATCTGGCCATTGAAGATCGGGATGTACTTGAAGACGATATAGTAGGCCAGAGGGATGATGAGCAAGAGGTACACCGAGCGGTGTCGCTTGATCTCCCTGAACAAAACTGACGATTGTGCACGCTGATCCATGGTCACACTCCTTACCACCCTCAGCATAGACAACGGGGAGCGGACTATGGCGCAAGGCTCTTGTACTTTTCCGACATCTTAGGGTCCACCGGTCAGTTTTGAGGGTGCAAATCCCTTGATTTTCCGAAAGACACGGCAAAAGTAGGCTTGATCACTGAACCCGGTCCGGCTGGCGACCTCGTTGATCGACAGCGAACCTTGTAGCAGGAGCTCACTGGCCAAGGCGATGCGATGGCAGGAGAGGTACTCCCACGGAGAGAGGCCCATCTCCTTGTGAAAGACACGCGAGAGGTAGTCCTCACTGACGTGGGCTGCCTCAGCTACCTGCCATCGCGAAATCGGTTTGTGGGCGTGCTCATCAAAGTATGCCACCGTCCTCTTGGCCAGAATCGCGGTCAATGGAGGCAGGGTCGCCTCTTTGGAGAGCAGGCGGGCGAGACGGACGAGGAACAAGCGGTTCTCAGCCATATGGGTGTGGGCGATGATCAGAAAAGCGATCGTGCCAAGCTGCTCCACCTCTTGGCGCTGCCACCGATCGGCCAGCAAAACGATTACAGATCGGCTCACTGCCCGCAGTGCGCGGCAGAACGCAGGGTCTGTGATGCTGCTGATGATCAGGTGCACTGGCCTTTGCTTGCAGAAGGCGACCGCTTCGTCGGCCTTGACACGTTGGGTGTGGTGGGCCATCCCTAGCTCTGCGGCGATGGCATCGTCGACATCACCGACCAATAGCAAAGTCTGGTCACTGAGCGCGGCGCTTTTGGCCGCCGTCAGCGCCGCAAAGAGCGAGCGGTGCCCCTCCTCGACCCCGATACACAGCATCGGAGCCTGTGAGAGCACGGGGTGGCGGCTCATCTGGTGGACCAGCAGTGTCAAATCCGGTGCATCGCGCCCTCCATCCCAGGCCAGGACATAGCGCCCTAGGGCGGCAAGCTGGCCCTCTTTCATCTCCATTGGAAAAACGAGATCGACAATGCCGTAGCGCTTCAACGAAAGCGGCACATCACGCTCCGACGAGCTGGCGAGGTAGACCATCGGTTTGAGGGCCCCCACCGAGCCGCCTGTCTGCAGTGTCGGCCACGGAAGGGTGACCGAGATGGTGTTGGCGTCAAAGGCCATGGTGCCGCCGCTTTGGATGGAGATCTGTTGTACCAATAGCAGGCCGGGGTCCTGCGACCCTAGGGCGGAGCGCCACTGTGTGCGCTCGCTGGCAAAGATGATGCAAAGTCCTCGGGCCGAGACATCGGCTGTGATAGTACAGCCTCCGCTTTGCTCGGTTATATAGGCAGTGGTGATCTCAAAGATCTGGTCGACGCGCTCTGGGTCTGCGACCACGATCGGCAAGCCAGGCATATTGAGCCGCGTCGAGAGATCACACGTCACCGCCTCATATTCCAGCTCCCCGCTGTAGGAGAGGCTCAGCTGTACCAGGTGGGAGGCGTGGGCGATCTGTTGCTGCACCTCCTCACACCCAGGC
>LVBE01000039.1 GCA_001603105.1 Spirochaetales bacterium Spiro_03 | reverse complement strand
GATATGCATCTCATGGTGATTGTTAAGGCAATGGGGTAACATATATATAGTAATACTGTTTACCATACCATTGCAAATTCCTATGAGGATTGGTATAACATGGGTATGAATGCGCCATCCTTGATCATAGCACCGAGCATGCTCGCCTGCGATTTCAGCCGTAGCGGAGAGGAGATTGCCTCGATCGCCGAAAGCGGAGCCCAATGGGTCCACCTTGACGTCATGGACGGTCGTTTTGTCCCCAATATCAGCTTTGGTCCCAAGTTCATCGCAGACCTGCGTAGCCACAGCGACCTTCCCTTTGACGCCCACCTGATGATCGACAAGCCTGAGCGGTATATCGACCAGTTCGTCGATGCTGGCTGTGACTACATCACCATCCATGCTGAAGCGAGTCTGCATCTGCATCGCACCCTCAGCCTGATCGTTGACCGAGGAGCCAAGGCAGGCCTGTCGCTAATTCCTTCGGCGCCTGTCTCGTCGATCGACGAGGTATTGGAGTACGTCGACCTGGTGCTGGTGATGAGCGTCAACCCTGGCTTCGGTGGTCAATCGTTGATTCCATCGACGCTCAGAAAGATCGAAGAGCTTGTTGCTATCCGCAAGAAGCGCAACCTCACGTTCCTGATCAGCGTCGACGGTGGGGTCAACCTCAACACCGTAGGGGAGGTAGTCGCCTGTGGCGCAGATGTGGTGGTCGCCGGCAGCGCATTCTTCAACGCCCCTGACCGCTCACGATTCGTTGAGGCGATGCATCAGGTGACATGGCGATGAGGGCAGTCATCCAGCGGGTAGTCGATGCTACGGTCACCGTTGATGGAGCGGTATCTGGTGCTATCGAAGGCGGGCTCTTGGTCTACCTCGGCGTCGCCAAAGGTGATGGTGAAGAGCAAGCTGCATGGCTCGCTGCCAAGATCGCCAAGCTACGCATCTTCAAAGATGATGAAAAGAAGATGAACAAGGCCATCACCGAGATCGGAGCCGGCGTACTGGTCATCAGCCAGTTTACGCTTTTGGCCAACCTGCGCAAGGGCAACCGCCCATCGTGGGATGATGCCGCCCTGCCTGAGGACGCCGAACGCCTCTACGAAGCGTTCATCAAAGAGATGCGAAGTCACGTTGATGTCGTCGAGCATGGAGTATTCGGCGCACATATGGATGTGCGATATACCAACGATGGACCAGTTACCTTCGTCCTTGATATTTGATTGAAGCACACATAGGCACAGTGGCCCTTATAGGGCATACGTAGGAGAGCATATGGCCAAGACCAAGGGTGGGGCAGCCCCCATCGATGTAAAGCAGAAGAGAGAGGCACTTGAGGCAGCGAGGCTGCAGATCGACAAGCAATATGGCAAGGGATCGTTGATGCGCCTCGGCGACAGCGATGAGAGCCTCGATATCGGCTTCATCCCCTCGGGTTCACTCTTGCTCGATGAAGCGCTTGGTATCGGAGGCTACCCGCGCGGGCGTGTCATCGAGATCTATGGACCGGAGTCCAGTGGAAAGACCACCTTGGCCCTCCATGCCGTAGCTGAAGCGCAGAAGGCTGGAGGTATCGCCGCCTTCATCGATGCAGAGCATGCCATGGACCCGTCCTACGCCAAGAAGCTTGGCGTGAACATCGACGAGCTGTGGATCAGCCAGCCCGACAGCGGGGAGCAGGCCCTTGAGATCGCTGAGTCCTTGGTTCGTAGCGGTGCGATGGACATCATCGTCATCGACTCGGTCGCCGCCCTGACGCCACAGGCAGAGATTGACGGGGACATGGGCGATAGCCACATGGGCTTGCAGGCCCGCCTGATGAGCCAGGCGCTGCGTAAGCTCACAGGCCTGTTGGCAAAGAGCAATACGACGATCATCTTCATCAACCAGATCAGGATGAAGATCGGGGTGATGTTCGGAAATCCTGAGACGACTACCGGTGGCAATGCACTGAAGTTCTACTCCTCGGTTCGCATCGAGGTGCGCAAGATCGAGACCCTCAGCAGGGGAACCGATGACATCTATGGCAACCGGGTACGGATCAAGGTGGTGAAGAACAAGGTCAGCCCACCGTTCAAGAAGGTTGAGCTGGATCTGCTCTTTGGCGAAGGAATCAGCTACATCGCCAGTGTCCTTGATGCAGCACTGAAGTATGAGCTGCTGGATAAGAGCGGATCGTGGTATTCATACAACGGCGAGAAGATCGGTCAAGGGCGTGAGAAGACCCTCGATTTCCTCAAGGACAACCCCGATATTGTCGCCAGCCTCGATGCGCAGTTGCGAGCATTGATGTTTCCGTCCAAGGACGTGAAGCCTGAGAGTGCGGAGTAACTGCCTTTCTTGCCATCTTGCGCGCTCTTGGGTATACTGGCCTCGTAGGTACCAGTAGTGCAGAGTGAAGAGAACATCCAGGCAGTGCGCACGGATGGCAAGACGTTTCATACCCCTATTTTTGAAGGTCCGCTGGATTTGTTGCTCTTCTTGATCCAGAAGAGTGAACTGAACATCTACGACATTCCCATCGGCGACATCACCGACCAGTTTCTCTCCTACCTTGAGCGAGCCGATGAGATCGAACTCGGCGAATTGACGCAGTTCTACAAGATGGCTGCCGACCTGATCTACATCAAGAGCCGCATGCTGTTGCCCGTCGACCTGGAGTTCGACGAGGAGTACCAAGACCCACGGCAGGAGCTGGTAGAGCGGCTCTTGGACTATCAGAAGTTTCGTAAGTACACCGAGCTACTCACCGACACCAATGTCGGTGGTGAGCTCTATATCAGCCGAAAGAGCAGCGCCTTCCGCCTGCCCTTCGGCGATGAGGAGCTCTTTGGGCAGGTGACCCTCACCGATCTCTTCTCTACCTTCCGCCGCCTCATAACAAAGATTTCCCCGAGTAAGGTCTTCAATGTCTATGAGGAGGTGACGGTCAACGAGAAGATCACGTTGATGAGTGAATACTTTGAAACGCGTGATTACATCACCCTCGAAGAGCTCATTGTCGACCTACAGAGTGTTGCCCATATCGTCTGTGCCTTTATGGCGATCCTCGATGCCACCAAGCTTGGCTTGATCATCATCACCCAGGACGAGAGCTTTGGCCCGATCCTCATCCGCCGTCGTGAAGGTGCCTATGAAGAGGTGTATGATGATGTGTGGGAGGATGAGGACGATGAGTATGTCCCAAGCGTTACCGAGCCGATCAGCGAAGAGGAGGAGCGCATCTTCCTTGTCGAGGATAGCCAACAAGAGTTGGATGAACACTATGAGTACATTGACGATGAAGAGGTCATTGATCTGGATGGAGGAGAAGAGTAGTGGGCAGATCAGACGATGTTAAGACGATGCAATTGCTCTCAAATGAAGCGCGCGTGGTTGAAGTACTCCTCTTTTTGGAGAATGAGCCAGTGAGCATGGAGCGACTGACCAAGATGACAGGCCTTGGAGAGGGGCAAGTACTCGCACTTCTGAGAGAGATCAAGGAGCACTACAGAGACCATATGCATGGCCTGGATTTGGTGGAGAGCCACGGCTCCTACCACTTCCTTCCGTCCTCTGACTTGCACGAGAAACTGCGTTCGGTCTATGGACGGCGTGTTGACCGCCGCCTCTCACGGGCGGCCTTGGAGACGCTGTCCATCGTTGCCTACAGCCAGCCGATCACCCGACGTGAGATCGACAATATCCGCGGAGTCAGTAGTGACTCCATCATTCGCCTGCTCCGCGAGCGCGAGTACATCAAGGTAGTTGGGCGCAAGGATGTCATCGGCCACCCTTGCCTGTATGGCACCAGCCGCAAGTTTCTCTTTGAGTTCAACCTTGACTCAATAGCCTCCTTGCCCAAGCTCAGTGACATCGACCGTGAACGTTTTGAGAAAGAACCGATAGAGAAGGAAGAAGCATGACAATAGAGTATCCGATCCGATTGAACTCCTATCTGGCAAAAAGCGGCTGTGGGTCGCGCCGCTTTTGCGAGACCTTGATCCAGAGCGGTCGGGTGAAGGTGAATATGAAGCGCGTCACCGACTTGGGCACCAAGGTCGAGGCCTCCGACGTGGTCATGGTCGACGACGAAGCAGTCGAGCCGGTTCAGAAGGCGTTCTACTACGCCCTCTACAAGCCGCGGGGGTATCTGTGCACCAACTACGATCCCAACGAAAAGCTCTATGCCCGCGACCTGATCGACACACCCGCCAAGGATCTGCTCTTCCACGTCGGTCGCCTTGACCGCGATAGCGAGGGCCTGATCATCTACACCAATGATGGCAAGATCGCCCAACAGATCACCCACCCATCAAGCCAGATCGAAAAGGAGTACATGGTCCGTACCCGCGAGCCGGTTGAACGCCGTGATATGGAAGAGGCGCTACGTGGGGTCATGATCGACGGCGAACAGTACACGATCAAGCGCTTTGAGCTCTATTCACGGCAGTGGACGCGTATCATCCTCACCGAGGGAAAGAACCGGGAGATCCGCCGGATCTTCGAGGCCTTTGGCTATGAGGTCAAGGAACTGGTGCGCCTTCGCGTCGGTTGCATTGAGCTCGACAACCTGAAGGTCGGCCATTGGCGCACCATCAGCCGTGAGGAGATCAGGGCGTTGGTGCGAGGAGAGAACGAGCCATTGAGGCGTAGGAGGGAAGGGCGATGGTAGTGGCGATTGATGGGCCGGCGGGAGTCGGCAAGAGCTCAATAGCGCAGTTGGTCGCATCAAAAAGCGGCTTCTCATACCTCAACAGCGGCTCATTCTACCGCGCCTACACCTATTTGCATCTCAGCGAGGGAGGGCGTGCAGACCAGACCGAGGAGCTGTTGGAACGTGCGCGTAAAGCGACGGTGCAGATCATCGACGGGCGCCTACATCTCAACGGAGCCGATATCGAAGATCAACTGCATACTGCTCAGGTTGACCGGTATGTGGCTGCCATCAGTGCCTATGCACCGCTACGCTCGTTCGTCAACGAACAGCTGATCGCCATTGCCCAAGAGCGCGATGTCATCGTTGAGGGACGGGATATCACTACCGTCGTCTTCCCTAACGCCGAGCTGAAGATTTACTTTGATGCAGAGCCTGAGGTACGTGCCAGACGGCGATATCTGCAACACCCAGAGGGCCAAAGTTACGAAGAGGTTCTCAGTCAAATCATCGAGCGCGACCGGATCGATCGGACCAAGGCAGTGGGGGCTTTGAAGGTGGCCGATGACGCCCTCTACGTCGATACCTCGTACTTGACTATGGAACAAGTTTGTGAGAAAGTGTTATCTGCTATTTTTGCGCGTAAAAGCGATTCTAAATAGGTAAATTAAGGATCAGGAGAAATCAAGTGACTGAAGAACAAGAAATGGATGAAAAGATGACCAAAATGCAGGACATGCTGCAGGAGGAGTATCTTAAATCTCTTGATGGAATCGAAGACGGCCAGCTCGTGGCCGGAACTGTTGTCCAGGTAAACAACGAGTATGTATTCGTGGATGTCGGTTACAAGAGTGAAGGACGCATTTCCCGCGATGAGTTCACCAGTGAGCCTGAGGTCGGTGACGAGGTCAAGGTCGTCATCATCAACAAGGAAGGTAAGGGTGGACAGATTGTCGTCAGCAAGAAACGGGCTGACTTCAAGGAGCGGACCGACGAGCTGAAGGCAGCGTCAGAGGACAGGAGTCCTGTCCTTGGTAAGTTCGAGAAAGTGATCAAGGGTGGCTTCGAGGTCGACCTCGGAGGCGAGTATAAGGGATTCTGCCCCCTCTCCAAGGCTGATGTGGTCCGTGTTGAGGACCCTGAGACGCTGATTGGGGTGACAGACTACTTCATCATCGACAAGTTCCACAGCGGCACCCGCCTCAAGAGCGTGGTCAACCGCCGCGAGTACTTGGACCTGAAGATCAAGGAAAATAAAGAGAAGTTCTTCTCCACCGTCCAGATTGGCGACGTCATCGAAGGCGTGGTGAAGTCATTTACCTCCTTCGGTGCCTTCATCGACCTCGGCGGCTTCGATGGGCTGTTGCACATCAATGATATGAGCTGGGGCCACGTGACCCGTCCCAAGGACTTCGTCAAGAAGGGACAGGTCGTGCAGCTGCGGCTGATCAACATCGACCCGGAGACACAGAAGATCAACCTGAGCCTCAAGCACATGCAGGAGGACCCCTGGTTCAACTTCGAAGGCAAGTACAATGTCGGCGATATCGTCAAGGCTCCGGTGACCAAGATCACTACCTTCGGTGCCTTCATTGAGATTGAGCCTGGCATTGAGGGCCTTGCCCACATCAGTGAGCTGTCTTGGACCAAGCGCGTAAACAATCCCAAGGAGGTCCTCGATGTCGGCGATGTCGTAGAGGCGAAGATCCTTGGCTACGATCTGGACAAGAAGCGGGTCTCCCTTGGTCTCAAGCAGCTTGAGGAGAACCCCTGGGACACCATCGAACAGCGCTATCCGATTGGCAAGTCGCTCTCCAAGCCGGTGGTGAAGATCACCAACAGCGGAGCGTTTGTCAACCTCGAAGAGGGCATTGATGGCTTCCTCCACATCGACGATATCTCCTGGACGAAGAAGGTCAAGAACATGAGTTCCTTCTGCTCCGAAGGTGATGTGATCGACGTGGTCGTCATCCGTGTTGAGCCGGAGAACCGCCGGATCCGCCTTGGCGTCAAGCAGCTTGAGGGCAATCCCTGGCAGACACTGCGCCATGACTATCCGAAGTTCAGCACCATCAGCGGTGTTGTCACCAACGTCACTGACTTCGGTGTCTTCGTCAAGGTCATCGGTGATATCGAGGGCCTGATCAGTAAGTTCAACCTCGTCGGTCCCGATGAGGAGTACACCGATGAAGTACTGAAGAAGTTCAACGTCGGCGACCCGATCACTGCCATGGTCATCGAGGTGAATCCCACGACGCAGAAGCTCTCCCTCTCCATCAAGGAGATGGTCAAGCGCAGCCAGCAGTCAGAGATCGCCAAGTACATCCATGCCGATGATGATGGGGATACCTACTCCCTCGCAGACATGATGCGATACAAGGATGAGGAGAAGGAGAACAACTGAGGTTGACTCCAACGGGCAGGCGGCAGGATATGCCGCCTGCAATCATACCTTGTAGGGGAGAAGTGCAATGAGTGATAAGAAAAAAGATACAGATCAGCTGACAGGTGTGCAGAAGATTGAGAGCGCCATGAACCGCTTTCTTGCCAAATACCTAAAAGCTGGTGCTGTCGTATTGATCGTGATCATTGTCGCCATCATCGGCCTTGGCATTGGATCGTCGGTCTCCAAGAAAAGCAAGCAAGCCCAATTCGATCAGATCGACCAGTTGCAGAGTGCATACCAAGCGTATGCAGTCATGGACAGTGAAGACGCTTCATATCAGAAGGCGTACGATGATCTGGTCAGCGGCCTGAAGGCACTTGAGGCAAAGAGCAAAGGGTATCCGGCTCAGAAGGCTACCTACACCCTGGGCATGCTGGCTTTTGAGAAGGAGGAGTATCAAGAAGCCCTTGATGCCTTCAAGAAGGTATATGACAGCGCCAAGCAGACATACCTTGGGTCACTGGCCCTCGCCAATGCCGCAGCAAGTGCAGAGAACCTAGGCAATGATAGCCTTGCTCTCGAGTACTGGACACGGATCATCGACGAGTATGGCTTTACTGCAGCAGAGAGCCCCAAGGCCCTCTTTGGTCAAGCCCGTTTACAGCAAAAGAGCGATAACCTCGATCTTGCCAAAGCTACGCTTCAGCAGCTGGTCGACCAATTTCCAACCTCTGAGTTCGCAAAGCTTGCTACCAACAGCCTTGCGGTGCTATAGGAGCATGGGGTAGGGTAGGAGAGACTGCCAACAAGGAGACAGATGCCATGAGGATGAAAGCCAAACTTCTTCTTGCTGCATCTGTCTTTTTTATGCTCTTGCTCGTAGTAAGTTGTGGAGAACCTACTATATTTTCCACAAATGTTACTATTTTTCGACTTTTGACTGAATCATCTCCACCGTCAGTGTCTGCTGAATGCACATTCGAGAATTCAAGTATCCTCAATGATATCACTAGCGGAAAAGGTCCTTCTTTGGTCCTTGGTTATATCATTACCGATAGTCCAGATGCTCCGTCATTCGAACAAGAGTTCAATACCCAATACGTAAGAAAAATCTATAATGGAGCCTCTTTGTTTAACCGGGAAATTCTTTCACTGACCAAAGACACATACTCATACTCCCTCCACCAATTTTCCGACCAAAATCAGACGCAGTTTCGTAGTCCCTATTACGTTGCCACAGCTACTGACAAGCTAGATCCAAACTTCACCTTCACGTTGACGTTGCAAGCCGACCAATCTATTGAGGTTACCATACCTTCTGGATCCTACACTCTTCACACCATTGGCAATCTTATGCGTTACAATGGCAAGAACTTTAACGTGAACGCTGCCGCGATTTTGGCCGATCCTCTACAGTATCCTGACTGCACGATCACCTCATCACCACCTTCCCTACATTGTCATGTGTATGCAGCAATGAATGTCTCTGACGGCCGATTCTCAAATATTTTCTGGTCCTCTTTGAAGTACATTGGGTCTTTGACGTTGGAATAGGGGCTTCGATATCGGCGTTGGACATCAAATCATATTCGTTCAGGGTGTCGATGACCACGCTCTCCTCGCTGGTTTGCCGGATGGAGGAGTCCAATAGAACCCTCTCTTGAAGAGTGGTACCAGGCAGACCCTTCTTCAACACACCCATCCTCTGAGACGGTACTGGACCGCTCTTTGCTGCATAATAGTGGGATTATCCGAGAACCGGCATCGCATATGTGCGCATTGAATATCGATCAGCCAAGATGGCATACGCACTCAGGAATCTCACATGATTCAACCCGGGTATTACATTCATCCTTGATATTGGCAGACTATATGTTCTCTGTCGTTCTGGCTCTCCCTCCCCAGATGAGGAATTCATACCTGATACCGACGGTCCGACAGTACGTTTCTTCTGTGAAGGAGTCTTGGCATTGGGGTGAATCCATGGTACATTGAAAGTAGGGATTTCCCTACTTTGGAGGTAAAACATGGCACAACAGTTCGTTGACAATGCAAAAGTGATGGCCAAAGGTCAGGTGACCATCCCTAAGGACGTCAGGGAGGCCTTGGGTGTCGGAACCGGGGACCGTGTGACCTTTTTAGTGGATGGAAGCAATGTGAGGATTATCAACTCAGCGCTCTATGCCATGGAGATTCTACAGAATCAGATGGCTGGTGAAGCACAAAAGGCAGGCCTTAAGGATGATGAAGATGTGATAGCTCTTGTTAAAAGCTTGCGCTCTGAGGATTCTGAATGAGAGTCCTTATCGACACCAACGTCTTGATTTCTGCAGCACTGTTTCCTCAAAGCACGCCGGCCCGGGCATTCTGGAAGGCCAATACTTTTCCGTTTCAGGCTGTAATTTGTGAGCAGAATCTTTACGAGATGAAGCGAATCTTCACAAAATAGGTTTCTAACAAGCTTCCAGCCCTTGAGTCGTTCATCTCCAACTCTCTGTTTTCAATCGAGATAGTCGATACTCCTGAAATTCCTGTAGAAGAGGAGAGATCAATTCGCGACATGATGGATAGGCCGATATTGCGTAGCGCAATAGTCTCTGGTGTTGATATCATCCTGACAGGGGACAAAGACTTCCTTGAATCTGGAATAGATAACCCTCAAATGATGACACCATCAGATTTTTTGTCCGTTCGTCCGTCTTCTGAGAAGCTCGTAGTGTTTCAAAATCCTGGTCTTTAACAAAAACAGCATTGAACAGTTCGATCAATATCTTTGAGAAGTGAGACTATTCGCTTCAAGGTTTTCTAATCTTACGTTGTCCAGTATTCAAAATCCTTCCAGGCATCAATGGAAAAAGATTCGTTCATCACTAATCCCCACCCGAGCTCTCAGGTCTTCCTCTCCCCTATTCCCTGTACCCAAGACCGCTACAAGTCACTGGCACTGCCATACACGCTGTCCAGCATTCGATACGGCTCGGCCAGCTCCTCATAGATCGGCGAGATGTCATCACTCACATCCTGCAGGGATGATTCGAACACCCCGGTTTCCACCACGTGGTAGAACCTGGCCGTATCTGCTATGCCCAGTACCTCAGAGTATACCCTCACTGCCTCCACGATATAGGGGCTTTTGGTATTGATAAGGATTTTCACCGGTGTATGCTCTGCCAAGGAGACGAGCAGATGAGCCATCTGTATCTGCCATTGAGGATGGAGATGTGCCTCCGGCTCATCGATGATCAGGAAGGTGGAGCCGTGGATGCATCCTCTTCGCAGCAAGAGCTCCAAGAGAGCGAGGGCTTTGTTGCCGCTGCCCATAGTGCAGAGCGCTTGCTCTCTTGCTGCCTCACGATACACAAAGCGCTCTTTCTCGATGCAATACGCCAAGCGCCCACCCAGAAGACCTTCTAAAACCGTGGCAGGCGTTTCCTCCAGCACTAGATCCTCGGTGCCTTCTCTCTTCTCTTTCTGGACAATACCGTACAGCACGGCCATCAAATCCTGCCGGTGATCAGAGAAGAAAGGCCGGCTGGCCACAGCATCGTCCTCCTCAACACACTGTGCCTCGATGACAGAAGCGTCATCGAGAAAGATGACATTCTGGAAGGTGGGCTCTGAGATACGGCACGAGGTACAGACACCTTCACTGAAGGTGAAGCGGGAGGCTCCACACAACACGTGACTCATCCTTTCTGGATGGGTGAAATTGGCAAGCTGGCCACCAAACTCGGCGCTGAACGCACGCTCAGCGAGCCTTCGGTTTGCAGGAGAGTCTTCGACGCAGGGAGGGGTGATTATATGAGAGCGATCGCCGGAGAAGCGGCCATCGTGCGACAGAGCGATCTCTGATTTGACCGCTGCATAGAGCGCCTTCGCGATGGTAGTCATCCCACTACCATTGGTCCCCGACAACACGGTCAACCCACCCAAGGTGAGCTCTGCTGATGCAAATCTTGCTATGTTGGTGATAGTACACGTCATTGTCAATCCTCGTCAAAGATTTCTTTGTTGCTTCATATCGCACGGTACCCATATCGTTGGGCAATGTGGCAAGGAGTTTGGATCTTTCCCCAGATCCTCTTGATCGAGAGAAATTCCCCCACCCTTTTTGCATACCGTTGTTTCAGTTGTCTCCATCGATGGTATGGCGACAGACTGGTTCTATATAATAGGCAGATGAAGGAAGGAATGGCTCAACATCCTCCTCAAGCAATACCGCTTCGATGATGTCGGTCGACTCTTGATTGACCAGGAACGTAAAGACCTTATCTGCACTCTTGAAAACCTTCGCTATCCTACCCTTTTTGAGTGTGATTGCATCAAGCTGATCACCATCAACGTGTGTTGCAATATATACCATCCCCTCTTCAGTGAAATTCACAAAAGAGCACACATATAATTGGTCGAATTCAACATCTTTAGCAATAAACAAGATGGGTACATCATAGTAATCCAATATCTTTTGTGACTGTAGTCTGATCATGCCAATACCTCTTCACACCCATTATTTACAGAAGCGAGCGAATCTCTTCAAAGGTGAGGGGGCTGTCCTGGTCGGTGAGGATGGTATCGAAGAGCTGTTGCTTTGATTGCTGCAACTCCAGGATCTTTTCTTCTATAGAATCGATGGCAATGAGCTTGTGGACGTTGACGATGTTTTTCTGGCCTATTCGATGGAGGCGGTCGATGGCTTGGTTTTCGACCGCTGGATTCCACCAAGGGTCATAGATGATCACATGATGGGCTGATGTCAAGTTGATGCCGACGCCTCCGGCTTTCAGGCTAATCAAGAACACCCCGGCTGCACTGGATTCAAAGCCATCGACGTCCGCTTGTCGATGTTCGGTCTCACCATCAAGATACCAGTGGGGAATCGAGTGATGCTCGATCCAGCGCTGCATGAGGGCCAGCATCGAGGTGAACTGGCAGAATACGACTACTTTGTAGTGATTACTGATCAATGAGCTGAGCAACGCACAGAACTGATCGAACTTCCCACTGGAGGGGTGCGAGTAGTGGCGTATACCTTTTGGCAACAATGCTGGATGACAGCAAATTTGTCGTAAGCGCAACAAGCCATTGAGCACCACGGTTCCCGAATTTTGTAAACGCTCTTCGCTATCCAGTTGCATTCTGATCGCTTCCAAGACCGTGGAATAGAGCTGTTGTTGCTCCTCATGCATCTGGCTGTAGTGCACGGTGATGACTTTTTCAGGAAGCTCCGTGAGCACATCGTGCTTCGTCCTTCTCAGCAAAACCGGGCTGAGGAGTGTATGCAGGGTTTCTTGGGATGTTGGCGTTTTGGTACGCTTCAGAAAGTGCGCTCTCGGCCCCAAGAGAGATGGAAGAACAATGTGATAGACCGACCAGAGGTCAGAGAGGGAGTTCTCGATCGGGGTGCCCGTCAACGCGAGGGCAAACCGATAGTTGAGTTTCTTCACTGAGCGATGGTGCTTGGAACGTGGGTTCTTGATGTACTGCGCCTCATCGAGAACGATGCAGTCCCACGGTATCAGGGAAAGTTGAGGAAGGTCGTTGTCCAAGGTCCCATAGGTAGTCAGCACCAGAGATGAGGGCGGGCACTGATCAAGGCTCTTACGATTGGGGCCATGATGGAGATGCACGTGAGCATCGGGATAGAATTTTGCGATTTCCCGCTGCCAGTTGTAGAGCAGAGTCTTTGGGACGACGATGAGGGTGGGCATCGTGGAGACTCTGTCTCTGTCCGAAAGAAACGCAATGGTCTCTACGGTCTTTCCCAATCCCATCTCATCGGCAAGGCACCCGCCGAGAGCGTTGCAATACAAATACTTGATCCACTTGACCCCTTCTCTCTGGTAGGGGCGCAGGGTGGCACAAAAGGAGGGGGAAAGGTTGAGAGAGACGGTGGGATACGGCGGTTTGAAAACCGACAACTCCTTGTGCTCAGCCTCGACCTCCTCATAGAAATCGAGCAGATCGCCGGCTCTGGTGAAGGGAACGCTCAGTGTTCCATCCTGATGAACCGCTCGCTTCAAGCGCTGCGCTGATTGAGGGAAGAGGAGATACTCGTCATCTATCTCCATGTAGTCCTGATGGTTTGCCAGCAAGGATACGAGGGAGACGAGAGCTTCTCTATTCTCTCCGGATTCGCTCTCCCCGGCAAACCATTCAATCCGTTCTCCCATCCTGATGGTTACCACTCCACTGGAGTAAGGACGGAGCGGACGATTGTACAAGAGGAGGCGAAATCCGATGGCTTGGGCTTCGATACAGGCACGGTAGAACTCTTCTCTTGTGGTAGAGAAGAGGTTCTCGCGCTCAAAGCGCCATCGGGTCCGGGTAAGTACGTCAAGTGCATCGTGCTCGAAGAAGAGGTCGCGTAGTGGACGTTGATGTTCCCCGGTGACCGCGTGGGCAGCAACTTCCTCTCCTTCGTAGTCGAAGAAGACCCGTGCTGAGAAACCGGTTTTGGTCTTCTCAATCCTCAACACCGGTGAAGGAAGAACCCGGCGAGGCGTATCGAGACATACGTTTTCCTTCACATACAGGTGAGTCCCATCGAAGACGAGCTCAGCCGATCCGATGACCAGGTGGGAAGATGGAGAAGTCGGTGTGAAGGAAGATCCGACGGATGAGACATCGGTGATGTGGATGATGGGGTCCCGGCGGCGAGGACGATGGAAGAGGAGGATTCCTGCAGAGAGGAGGTCACTCAACAGTATGGGATCGACCAGTATTGCACTGCGATGGATCTGGCGTCCGCCGCCTCCGCCCAAGATCTGACGGAGAACTGCGAATGATGAGGATGCATCGGCCGCTTCCTCGAAGGTCGCGATATTGATGCTTCTCAGCAATCCTGAATACGTATGCTGGGCGGTAATCCGCACCAGTCCGACGCACACCTCCAGGTATACCGAGCGGAACCGAATCGATTTGGCATGGTCGAGGATGAGGATGAGCTCTTCATGACCGGTAGAAGTATTCATTTGCCCCGATCATCCTTCGATAGAAGTGTTCTCGCGTCTCTTCGGTGCAGGGAGCTTCAAATGCCATCCCATCCTCTGGCAGAGCAATGGGGGTATGGTGCAACCTGCACCCTCCCCCGCAGATGTACCTGATGGCACAATCACGGCAAGGCTTGACTGCATCGACATCAGTATGCACAGTGACTTCCTTCGACAAGGCGATGATGTGCGCTACCCCCATGCTCAGGGCGTTGCCCTGAGCCTCCTCCTCGAAGATACGGTTGCACCAGTAGAGATCCCCGTTGGAGGCGAGTGTGATACCCCCATACCCGCAGTTTCGCACCTGCTGTCGCTCCGCCAGATTACGGTAGAAGTTTTCAAAAAGGTAGTCCGGCTCCAAGGCGGTGACGATTGCGTTCACACTCCGTCGATAGGATTCATTGAGCTTTGGGGTGACCGTGATGTTCCGTCCAGGGATCAGCTCAAAGGAGAAGCTGACGTTGAGGTTTGGGTATTGAGCCTGGAGATTCTTCACGAAGGCGACGTAGTGTTCCTTCTCTGTCTCAAGCTCTTGATAGCCTGGCGTGATGGCCACCGAGGTGATGATCGTGCTCGCTTCCAGGAGCGCGATGGTCTTGAGCACCCGCTCAAAGCCATCGCTGTTGCGTACTCGCCTGTAGGAGTCCTCGTCATATCCGTCGATGCTCAGTTGCACCTCGGCAATGACGCCATCAAGCCGCTCGACGAGGTTTCGCGTCCAGAGGAGCCCATTGCTCAGCACGCTGATGGCATAGCCGAGAGCGTGGCAGAACTCACACAGCTCGGCGAACCCCGAGTAGAGGAGTGGCTCCCCTCCGCTGAAGGTGACGGTATCGAAGCCGTGGTGGGAGAAGTCGGTGAGGATGCGTTTCCACTCCCGGAGGGGAAGCTCTTCTGTCCTGATGTCACCGGAGTACATGTAGCAGTGGGAGCAGCGCAGG
>LVBE01000038.1 GCA_001603105.1 Spirochaetales bacterium Spiro_03 | reverse complement strand
CTCCATGGACGCTCTTCCCCAAACCGGAGAGACGGTGATGGGTCAGGATGTGGAACTGCATCCTGGGGGCAAAGGAGCCAATCAAGCTGTTGCATGCGCCTTGCTTGGGGGAAATGCCAACTTTATCGCCATGCTCGGGGATAATGCCGATACTACGTTGTTGGATCACATGTTTGACAAGGTGGGACTAGGAATCGAAGGAATTGGCCGAGTGCCGAATGTGACCACTGGGGTGGCGTACATTAATGTCGACCAAAAGGGACAAAACACCATCATTGTCGTGCCTGGAGCAAACGCACTGTGTACCAGAGAATTCTTGATTTCACGAGATGATTATATCACTGAGGCGGATTATATTCTTCTACAACTTGAAATTCCTCTTGATGCGGTTGAGTACATCATTAACCGAGCCAAGGAATTGAACAAGCAAATTGTTCTCAATCCTGCGCCAATGCCAAAGGGAATGATATTGCCATTTATCGGAAAGGTCGATTACCTCACCCCTAACGAAACAGAGCTCAACAGCTTGACTGGCATGCCTGTCGGTACAATTGACGAGATCTCCACAGCAGCTCAATCTTTGCTTAAAACTGGGGTAAAGAACGTAATTGTTACAGTTGGCAAGAGAGGGGCTCTTTTGGTTACCAGTAACGAGCAAGCACACTTTGCACCACCACAAATTGAAGTTGTTGACACGACAGCCGCAGGAGACACGTTCAATGGAGCGGTCGTGGTTGGTTTGGCTGAAGGAATGTCCTTACACCAGTCAATTCGATTCGCGAATGCTGCGGCGACTTTGACTGTTTCACGAAAAGGAGCTCAATCTGCAATTCCAGACCGCCGAGAGGTCGATTCCTTTCTCAAGCGCACAAAATAGGATATCCTACGGATGCTGTTAAGCCATTCAACCTTGCTAGAAGCCCACAAGCTATGGCGGTGATCTAGCAAATGGTTTTAAACGTCTATATTTTGCGGCAGGTCAAAATGGTCCAAGAATACATACCACATCACATTGGATTGCACCTGCTATAGCGTTTGAATCACCATAACCGATGACTACCACGTACAGGTCAGCAGGCGCCTGAGGGATGACTTTGGAAACGGACGAATCTACTACGCCTACCACGGTCTGCTCTTGCCAAATATTCCTCAGAAAAAAGAGGAGCGCCCCTCGGTGGAGGCACTCCGTTGGCATAATGAGCGGGTGTATCGGTGACGAGATCAAGTCTTTGCAAACACCCGCCCCGTATCCAACATGAAGGGGAAGTAGGCCCCATTGAGGTTTGAGAGGGGCAGTAGGCTGTCATCGATATTGATGCCTAGTACATCTCTCATCTTCGCCTGGCGTCTGACGATTCTACGGTAGAGCTGTGGGAACTCTTCTTTGATCTGTTGTCTGAGTTCTTGGTCAGCTGCGATCACCGTATCCTCACAGATCGCACTCATGAGCGGGTCGCTTGAGGAAGCGATCATGTCACATTGGAAGTAGTTGCCGCTTACGATGGTGTAGGGTGATTCTTTGTAGAACGGCGAATTGACCCACTCATCGGTTGCGGTGTGGTGGCCAGGGTTGAGCAAGACATTGAAGCGGGGATCTCCGATGACCTTCATGACGTTCTCGTAGACGACATTTGCCTTCTGCCCTACCTTCACACACTCATACCAGGTGGCAATCGCTCGCCAATACTCGCCGTAAAAAGAGAACAGATGGGGAGATAAGTGTTCGGCATAGGAGCTCTCGTCGTAGGCCGCCACCCCGTTACGGGAGCAGAGACTGCCACGCAGGGCATAGCAGAGGCCGATGACCTCCCCCAATTGGAGAGGTGAGTCAGTGCCGCTTCTGAGGCCGATCTTCACGTGCTCGCTGCCGAAGTTAGTCAGCCCGAACATCGAAACCGGGCTGAAATCGATTTGCCCGCTTCGGGCAAGGGCGGTCTCGGTGATACCCTCCTTCAGGCTCTTGAGCATCCGCTGCATCACCGCCGCCGTCTTGACCGCCTGCGCTTCTGCCCAGGCGACCTCTTCTGCGTCCGTGATGGTGAGGCGGATGCCCTCACCGAGGCCGGTGAGCGCCTTTGTGTAGTTTCTACATCGCTTTTCATCGACGATGGAAAAGATTAGGTTGAGCAGGTAGTGGGGCAGGTCGTAGCTATGGTCGGGGTCGGGGCACTCGCCCTCTATGAAGTACTTGTAGCCGGTGATGCCCACTGCCTCGCTCTTCGTGATACCCAGCTTCTTGAGGATGGACAGGAGGGAGTCGCAGCTGTCGCGCACCTGGCCCTGGAGACTAAAACCTCGATAGAGGTAGCGCTCGATCTCATAGGGGATCTGCAGGGTGTAGTCCCACCCTTCGTTACCGACGATGATCGCCCGCCTCCCTGTCTGGGAGATCAAGAGTAGCGCTTCCTCGAATCGGCAGTCGTAGGTTGAGAAGTACTCGATATTGGCAAAGTGCTCACGGTCGCCGTAGATGATGGTCCAGTCGATCCCATCGCTGGCCATTTTAGCGATGAGACGATCGATACGACGCAGATAGACACCCGTGGAGAGTGCATGGCTGGCCACCTGCTGCTCTTCGAAGAAGAAGGGATCTGAAGCGATGATCTTGACCGTGTGCATAGCAACTTCCTGTACTCAGCCAAAGAGGACGAGGTAGACATCCATCGTCTTTTGGGTGAGGAATTCTTCAATGGTCGAGGTCGCGATGGCGAGCGCCTCGTCTCGTGGATAGCCGTAGATGCCACTGCTGATCAGGGGGAAGGCGATCGAGGCAAGGCCGTGGGCCTTGGCCAATTGGAGGCTTGTGCGGTAACAGGAGGCCAAGAGCGCATCTTCACCGCTTTTTCCATCGCGGTAGACCGGCCCTGCAGTGTGGATGATGTAGCGGGCCTTCAGGCCAAAGCCTGCTGTGATGACCGCCTCCCCGCTCTTGATGGGGGCAAGGGGTGCGCAGGCGCGTCTTAATTCATCGGCGCCCGCAGCCTTGAAGATCGCACCACAGACCCCTCCGCCCATCTTCAATGCAGTGTTCGCTGCGTTTACGATGGCATCGACTTGCATTGTGGTGATGTCACCATGGAGTATGTACAGTGGCATGGCTGTAGTGTACCACACTACAGGCGAAAGAGCTCCTCTTCGATGAAGAGATTGACCAGATCGGGATCGAATTGGGTGCCGCTGTTGGCCTTCAGCTCCTCGATGGCCAGTTCAACCGGTAGGGCGTCTCGGTAGGGACGGCTGGCCGTCATGGCCTCAAAGGCGTCAGCCAAGCTGATGATCCGCACCTCAAGGGGAATCTCAGTACACGTAAGGCCATGGGGGTAGCCTGTGCCATCCAACCGCTCGTGGTGGCTGGTGATGATCGGCAAAAAGGGTTCGAGCAGAGAGAGGTGACTGGCTATGCGTACCCCAATTTCAGGGTGGGTCTTCACCACCTCGTACTCTGCCGTCGTCAACGTAGTGGGTTTGTTGAGGATCTCCTCCGAAATCCCGATCTTGCCGATATCGTGCAGAAGCGCCCCCCCGGCGAGGATATTCAATCTCTCCTCTTTGAGGTGCAAGGCCCTGCCGATCGCCACAGCCAGGTCGCGTACCCTGAGGCTGTGCTCCTTGGTGTAGGAGTCTTTCTGGGCAAGGGTCTCGCTAAATGCCTCAAGTGTCCCCGCTCGTACATCGTCAAGCTCTGACAGCGCCATGGACAGGCGCTGTTCGGCATGGGCCGAGGACGGAGGGAGTGGGGCATGCAAGACCTCGTCGACGGTCTTCAGCAGCTGTTGCTGGCCTACAGGTTTGGTCAGGTAGTCTGCGGCCCCAAGGCGCATCGCCTTGATCCCGGTATCAAGGTCTCCGAAGGCGGTGACCATGATGACGGGAATCTGCGGCCACTCTCGTTTGATCTGGACCAGGAGGTCCAGGCCGCTGATCTTCGGCATCTTGATATCCAACAAGATCAGGTCAACCGGTCTCTGGGAGAGGAGGGTGAGTAGCTCCGAGCCCTGGGAGCAGGTACTCACCTCATAGCCGGCGCGGCTGAGCATGATGGACAGGACTTTGCGGATCGCCGCCTCGTCATCGGTTGCAACAATGTGATAGCTCATAGCAGACCTCGTCGTCGTGGTAGTATAAAGCCAGTAGTGAGGGTGTAGTCATCCCAGTCGTTGAAGAGCAGGGGAAAGAAGAGACGATCTTCGACGGTGACCAGAGCCAGGTTGCAGGCGATGCAACCAAAACAGAAGAGGGCGATCGGCTGCGAGGCGAAGGTGAGTGCAAAAAAGAGGTTGAAGGCCAGGTGTGCCAGAAAGCCTGGGTGGCGGGTACGGGCGTAGGTGCCACGGCGATAGACAGATCCAGCTTGTCGGTGGCGAAGCGGAATTTCAAGCAGTGCGATATAGAGGGTGGCAAGGCCCGCTGCAGCTGCCAAGGCCAGCAGGATGGAGAACGAAAGGCCAGAGCGGCCGCTTTTGAAGAAGAGGGCGATGAACAGGTAGGGCAGAGCCGTCATAAGAGCGCCTGATACCCCGAGGAGGGGGACGATCCATAGACGTTTGATCTGGGCCGCATCAAAGAGGCCCAACAGCAAGTATCCAGTCGCTGCTAGTAGAAATAGTTTGATTAAGTCCATATTTCACCACTATACTAATACAAACTTGGCCAAAGTGAAAGAAAAAAGAGGCGCCCCATGCATTTTGATATCTCGACGATAATTCCCGCGGTTGCATTTGTACTCTATGTGACATTTGTCATCTTTGGCTTCTTCCAATATAAAAAAGATCGGTTCTACTGGTCCTTCCAGCTCTATATGATCTTTGTCGCCACCTGGTCGTTCGGCTCGATGATGATGCACCTCAACAGCCCCTTCATGACCCCGCTCTTCTGGAACCGCATCATGCTGGTGGGCCTGTTGTCGGTGCCCTATGGCCTCTGCTCCTTTGTTGTCGATATGCTGGCCATCAAGCATCGGGTGGTGAAGTGGCTCATCAACCTCAGCTACCTGCTCATCATCCCGCTGATGCATCTCAACTTCACCGGCTCGATCGTCAGTGACGCAGGCTTTAGTGCCGATGGCATCTTCTTCTACCAGCTCGCCGATGGGGCGCTGTCGGCGTATTCGCTCAGCTACGTCTACCTGATCATCACGATCTTCTTGCTCCTCTTCGGCACCGACTGGCGCGGCGGGCAAGCGGCGCGCAAGACCCTCACCCTTCCGTTGGTCGGCGTGCTGGTCATGCTCATCGGCATCTTCATGAACGTCTTTCCGGCTTTGGGCAAGTATCCCATCGATATCTTTGCCGCTGCCATCAACGCGGTCCTGCTCTTCTACTCGATCTACAAGTACAAGCTCATCAACTACTCCAAAGCTGCGATCACCGTAATCTACTCCACGATCCTTGTCGCCGTCGCATCGCTGACGTACCTGTTGATCTTCCTGGTCATCCAACACTTCAGCTCCCGCTTCAGGGCCGGCAATATTCTCGAACTCTCCTTCATCCTCGGCGTCTCCACCCTCATCATCGTCCATCCGCTACGGAACTTGATGCTCTACCTCATCGACACCGTATTGCTCCCACGTCGCCACCCCTATCAAAAGACGATCAGGGATTTGAGCAAGCGGTTGACGACGATCGTCAACCTCAACGAACTGGGAGAGGAGGTGGTCAAGAGCCTGGCAGCGGGTATGAAGGGCGAGTGGGTGCTCTTTGTCGCCCGCCGAAGCCGGGAGGAGCCGCACTTCTATCTCATCGCCGAAGAGAAGTGCCCAGCCTGCGCCGCGGTAGGTTCGATGGTGGATATTGTCTTTCCTCTTGAGCTTGGCAATCAGATCAACGCAGTTGTCTGCGTCAAGGCAGAAGAGGCTCCCTGGTTCATCAGCGATGATATCCCTAGAGTCGATGTCATCATCCCCCTTGCGTGCCGGGGTGAGGCGTGTGGCTACATCCTCATGGGATACGACCACACCAAGACGATCATCACCGACATGGAGCGCGAGGCACTTGAGATCCTTGCCTCCCACTGTAGCCTCAGCCTGGAGAACGCGCTCTCATTTGAGAAGCTACGCGTGCAGGGAGAGGAGCTGGTGATGAGCAAGAACAAGCTGGAGGCGATCTTCAACGGCATCGCCAGCCCAGTTTGCCTCATCGACAACACCTATACGATCCATGAGGCAAACAGTGCCGCCTTGAGCTTTGTGGGTAAGGACCGGCAGACCCTCATCGGGTCGAAGTGCTATGATAGCCTCTTTTCCCGCTCTCGCCCCTGCGCCCACTGCCTGGGCCTTGAGTGCATCCACCTCGGGGCGATGCAGGAGGAAGAGGTGGAGATCCTCGGACGCTACCTCTCCTTCCAATTCCACTCAGTGCGCTCCGCTGACCGCAGCCGCCCGGTCTTCATCGAGATCATCGCCGATGTCACCGAACATCGCCACCTGCAGCAGGAGCTGGTGCGCACTGAGAAGATGGCCGGAATCGGGACACTGGCCAGTGGCATCGCCCATGAGCTGAACAATCCTCTTGCCGGGATCGTGGGGACCGCCGAGATCATGCTCAGCGATGCCAAGGATGAGAAGAGTCGTGAGTACCTCTCTGACATCCTCTCCTATGCACAGGGAGCGAGCAACGTCATCAGTGAGCTGGCGATCTACAGCCGGGGTGAGCAGAGCATCAAGAGTGAGCCGGTGGACCTGATTCCGACGCTGGAGTTCGCCCTCCGCCTCGCCCAGCGGGGAGGCGACCATAGCTCTGTCGAGGTCAGGCGCAACTACCACGCCCTACCGACGATCGAGGCGAATGAGGCGCAGCTGCAACAGCTCTTCCTCAACCTCATCGTCAACGCCTTCCAGGCGATGGACGGGGAGGGGACGCTTACCCTCACGTGTCTAGAGAAGGACGGCTTTGTCCAGATCAAGATCGCCGATACCGGTTGCGGCATCGCCGAAGAGCACATCAACCAAATTTTCACTCCGTTTTTCACCACCAAGGACCCCGGCTGTGGTACCGGCCTAGGGCTCTCCAACTGCTATACCATCATGGAGCGGATCGGCGGACGCATCAGAGTCCAGAGTGAGAAGGGTGTGGGCAGTGAGTTCACCACCCTCTTTGTCTCAACTGAGGAGAAGCGTGAGGAGATTCGTTTCCACCTTGCCACCGAGAAGAGTGAGCTCGACGATGTCTTCTTCATCCAGCGCAAGGTGCTCGTCGGTGAGAAAGGGTACCTTGATGAATCGATCCACCGCAGCGAGGATGAGAAGGCGATCCACATCCTCGCCTTCAAGGGACTGCAGCCGGTCGGGACCGTGAGCCTGATGACCAGTGAGCACTTCTGGCCACTGCCCATCTCATCCTCGTTCAACATCGCCCCGATTTTGAAGACTACCGAGTGCGCCGAGATCATCCGCTTGGCGGTATTGCCACAGATGCGCAACACCAGCGCTTCCATCGGCCTGATCATCCTCGTCTTCCTCCTCTCCCGCGCCCTCGGGGTCAAGGAGCTGGTCATCGATGTCTTCTCCGATGACACGAAGACCATCCACCTCTACCGAAAGTTCGGCTTTGTCGAAGTCGGCCACTACCGATCGCCTTCAGAGGTGACGGTGATGGCACTCTTGGAACGGTCGACGTTGGAAGTGGACCAAGGCCAACTCAACCACTTCGTCAAGCCGCTCTTCAGGCGCCTACGCCCACTCTTTGACTTCGGCCCCTATACCGATGCGGTCCACGCCGAGATGGACCGTATCCTCTCAGCTGCGACCTGACGAAGACACGTTAGGGGAGGGTGAGGTTCTTCATGAGAGCGTCCTGGATGCAGGAGATGGGCCCTTGTGTCGCTATTGCTCCCTCAGCGATATTTTCTGCGATTATTTATGCAAAATGAAGGTGGTTATGGCGACCTTTTTCACCTTCGATGGTACAGTACAAATGGTAGCCTAGTGAGTCCATAGGACTGGTGTTTTGGCTGCCAAGGAAGACGCATATGGCGCAACATCACGGTGCTGTACTTGCTGCTGTAGATGATGCCGAGCCTCCGCTTCTGGAAAAGCTCCAGGCGCTTGGCCGGCCCGGATGCCCCCAACTTACCCCCTCAGATTTGGAAGGCAGAATCACACACTTTCGGAGAACATACTTTCCGGATACGACCGATGCGATGTGGGAGAACTGGCACTTCCAGCTCGCCAATCGCATCACAAGCGCCCAGGAGCTCAGTCGCTTCCTGACCCTCACCGCCGATGAGCGGGCAGCCTTCGAGGGGGCGGATCCACTCTTCAGTTTTGCCATCACCCCACACTATCTCTCCCTCATCGATGCGGACGACCAAGAGAGCGCGCTACGCAAGAGCGTGGTGCCTACGATCGCTGAAACGTACAAAAGTGCGGTCGAGAGCGATGATCCGCTTTCTGAGAGTGAGGATTCGCGCCTGCGTTGCCTGGTACATCGCTATCCTGACCGAGTTCTCTTCCTTACCACCAACTTCTGCTCCACCTACTGCCGCTACTGCACCCGCTCACGTATGGTGGGCCATAGCGAATCACTCTCCTTCCATTGGCAGAAGGCCCTTGAGTACATCGCCGAGCACCGTGAAGTACGGGATGTCGTCGTCAGCGGTGGAGACCCGCTCACCCTCAGCGACGAGGTCCTGGACCACCTGTTGAGCTCTCTTTTCGCCATCGACCACATCGAGATGGTGCGTATCGGCACCAAAGTGCCGATGGTCATGCCTCAGCGAATCGATGAGTCGCTTTTGAACGTGCTGGGAAAGTACAAACCACTGTACATGAGCATCCATGCCACCCATCCCGATGAGCTGTCGCTGCGTACCGTCAAGGCACTGAATGACCTCGCTGACCGAGGGATCGTGCTCGGCAGCCAGACGGTGCTGCTTAAGGGTATCAACGACTCACCGCAGGTCCTCTCCTCGCTCTTCCATAATCTGCTCAAGGCCCGCGTCAAGCCCTACTACCTCTATCAGTGCGATCCGATCAGTGGCAGTGCACACTTTCGCACCACCGTTGACAAGGGCAAGGCCCTGATGGCAACCCTACGCGGGTTCACCAGTGGCTACGCCGTGCCACAGTACGTCATCGACGCCCCTGGCGGCGGGGGAAAGATTCCGATCCTGCCGGCCTATGAACTTGGCCAGGATGATGAGTACCTGTACCTACGCAACTGGGAGGGTAAGCACTACGCCTATCCCACCGCCCGGGAGTGTGTCTGATGGTAGTGGGGCTGACCTATGACCTCAAGGATGAGTGGCGTAGGCGCGGATACGAAGAAGAGGCGATTGCCGAGATGGACAGCCTTGTCACCATCGATGCGATCGAGTCCTCGCTTAGGCGCCTAGGCTTTGATGTGGTGCGCATTGGCTCAATCTTCTCGCTGGTCGAATTCCTTGCCTCACAGAGGCGGTGTGACCTCGTCTTCAACATCGCCGAAGGCCTTCATGGGCTTTTGCGCGAATCGCAGGTGCCTGCACTGCTCGATGCCTACCAGATCCCCTACGTCTTCAGCGACTCCTTCACGTTGGCCGTGACACTGCACAAGGAGCTTGCCAAAAGCATCGTGCGAAAGGCGGCGGTGGCGACTGCAGAGAGCGTTTTGATCACCGATGCCAGCCAGTGTGAGGGTGTGACGCTGCGCTATCCGCTCTTTGCCAAACCAGTTGGCGGTGGTACTGGTATGGGCATCGATGATCAGAGTAGGATCGAGGACGCTGGACAGCTGAGGCGAGTCTGCACCGCCCTGATCGCTCGCTTCAAGGAAGCGGTATTGGTCGAAGAGTACCTGCCAGGAAGAGAGTTCACTGTCGGGATCGTCAAAAGTGGGCAGGAGGCACAGGCGATCGGCACGATGGAGATCATCGTCGATGGGGGCATCTACTCCTATCAGAGCAAACAAGAGTATCTGGCATGTACGCGCTATGAGCGGGTGACAGGGGCGGACAAAGCGGCATGTGAGACGCAAGCCCTCGCTGCCTGGCGCGCCTTGGGCTGTCGCGACGGCGGGCGAGTGGACCTACGGATGGACCGTGACGGGGTCCCTCACTTCCTTGAGGTCAATCCGCTTGCAGGCCTCCATCCGATCGACAGTGACTTGCCGATCCTGTCGGCGATGCACGGTCTCTCCTACGACGATCTCATCGCAGCGATCATGGCATCGGCGTGTGCGAGGTATGGACTGTGCATGTAATGATCATGACCGACCCGATCAGGGAAGGGGCGAAGGGTGATGAGCTTGACACCCTCGCCCAGGTCCAGCAGGTACGCCGTGCCCTGCGTCGGCTGGGCCATAGCGTGGAGGTCTCATACTTCTCATTGAACCTCACCGCCGTAGCCAAGCGGATCAAGGCCTCGGGGTGTGATTTTGTCTTCAACTTGGTTGAGAACCTGCCCTCCACGCGCCTACTGCACCTGGTGCCACTGATCTGTGAGACAATAGGCATACCCTATAGCGGAGGCTCGAGCACCACACTCTCCCTCAGTGCAGACAAGGTCGAATCCAAGCGCCTGCTCACGCTCGCTGACCTTCCTACCGCGCCCTGGCTCGATAGCCCCCATCGCCCCGATATCAAGGCGTTCATCAACACTCCCCTGATCATCAAGCCACGGGCTCAGGAGGCATCGGTTGGAATTGGTGAGGATTCGGTGCGCTCCTACGCCCATCTTCGTGATCTGCGGGCAATCTTTGATGCAGAGGATGACCTCTTTGCCGAGGTGTACATCGATGGGCGGGAGTTCAACCTCTCAATTCTCCCCGGCTCCACACTGCTGCCCCCCGCTGAGATGCTCTTCATTGACTACCCAAAGCAGAAGCACAAGGTAGTGGGGTATGCGGCAAAGTGGGATGAGCACTCCTTTGAGTATCTGCATACCCGTCGAACCTTCTCCTTCGGTGATGAGGACAGGGCCTTGGTCGAAAGGCTGGGGGCACTGGCGCTGAGCACCTATGAGCTCTTTGGCGCTAGTGGCTACGCCCGGGTAGACATGCGCGTCGATGCCGCCCTTTGCCCATACATCCTTGAACTGAACAGCAACCCGTGCATCGCAGGCGACAGCGGCTTTGTCGCCGCCGCCAGCGAGGCTGGCTATTCATATGAGGACCTGATCGAGGCCGTCATACAAGAGAGGTAGCATGACCATCAGAACACACGGTACGGCAGCTGACCGGCCACAGATCGCTGCAATCCTCAATCGTAGCGGCTTCTTCAATGAAGAAGAGGTCGCACTCGGCGTCTCACTGCTTGATGAATATCTTGAAAAAGGAGTGGCAAGCGAGTACTACTTCCTCTTCGCCGAAGAAGGACAAGAGATCATCGGCTACAGCTGCTACGGCCCGATACCGGGAACGCTCTTCAGTTGGGACCTCTATTGGATCGCCGTCGACCCCGACCACCAGAGGCAGGGCTGTGGCCAGCTGATCTTGAAGAAGACCGAAGAGCTGGTCGCCGGCTTTGGCGGCAGGCGCATCTACGTCGAAACCTCATCGCGCCCGCTTTATGAGCCGACGCGCCGCTTCTACGAGCGGGCCGGCTACCGAGAGGAGGCGAGGCTAGCCCAATATTACGCTCCCGACGACGACAAGGTCCTCTATGTGAAGTGGTGGGACTGATCCGCCGAGACCTGAGTCCTGCCATCGTAAGTTCCCTTGCTCTGCATGTTCCATTCCCCCATTTTCACTGGGGGATTCTCTTGCGTCCATCGGGTTTGGCCTGTATACTTGGTATGCGATTCGTATAAAGTATGTCCCAAAATAATCAACATGTGTCCCAATTGTATGGTGTGAGGTATCGATCCAATGAAGAAGAAAAACGTCATTAACTTAATAAAATACTATACGGAAAGGAATGACGTGGCATTTCGTGATGAAGCCTATGCCATTGCTTTAGCATTCAATAGAGCTGATGACCATGAACTTGGTGAATATATCATGGCACTGCTGTCCGATAAAAACACATTTGTTCCACAGGTTCTTGAAGATGCTCCTGACTACATACGAAAAGTCGATCAAGCAACAGGTATGTTGCCACTTCCTGAATGCATAAAGGATGATTTGATGGGAATTGTCAATGCGATTAGCTATTCTGCTGGGGTCAACAAGTTCCTGTTTCAAGGAGCTCCTGGTACCGGGAAGACAGAAAGCGCAAAGCAGTTGGCGCGGATCTTGAACCGACAATTGTATGTGGTTGATTTCGATGTGCTCATCGATAGCAAAATGGGACAAACAGCGAAGAATATTGCGAATTTGTTCTCTGAGATCAATGCTATTCCATATCCTGAGCAAGTGATCGTGTTATTTGACGAGCTTGATTCCATTGCGCTCGACCGAACCAATTCTCGGGATTTACGGGAGATGGGACGCGCTACATCGGCTGTCCTGAAAGGATTGGATCATCTGAATAGCCGGATAGTTCTATTGGCTACGACAAATCTCTTTGAATCCTTCGATACTGCACTGATTCGTCGATTCGATACCGTCATTGATTTTAATCGATACACCCAAGAAGACCTGAAAGAAATCTCAGAAATCATATTGGAGAACTTGTTGCAACAATTCAAGTTCAAGGGGCGGAATGTTCGGCTATTTCGAAAAATCATTGCGCTTATGAAGCCGATTCCCTTTCCCGGGGAGCTCAAGAATCTCATTAAGGCTGCAATAGCATTCAGCAATCCTCATGAGGAGTATGACTATCTGGCACGATTGTTCAGGCAGGTTATGCCAACAGTGCCTGGCAACTATAAAGATTTCCAGGAGTTGGGATTTACGGTTCGTGAAATTGAAATTCTGCTCAAAGTTTCAAAGAGCACTGTATCTCGGGTCCTGATGGAGGAAAGGGGTGAATCGAATACTTGAACTGAAAGGGAAATTCAACCAAGGCCCTCCTCCCAAGGGAGGAGGGGATGCCTTGCCAAAAGGTTCACAGGTGAGCTCCTCTGATATCGCTCGTTTGGCTCGCTCGCTCGACATGGTCAGAGACTATTGGCGGGCACAAAGGCGAGGGTTCAAGCCGTTGGTCTCAGTGTATTACAAAGATGTCGTAGCCAAAAGTAATCGGATGGAAGCGATCCTTTCTGAATCGGGTGTGCCCGCCAGTGAAATGGTTGTAGGAGCCAAGTTTTCAGACGAGACGCACCCTAGGCACATCATTACGTATTGTTTTGAGATTGCTGTCATGGATTGTGGACTGCAGTTGTTGTCGAGCGTTCAGTCAGTGTTGGAAAATGCCTTTGATTCCATAATCACTGACGAGACAATGGCGGTTTTAAATGTAAATAGAGAACGGCTAGGGCGCGAATTGACTGAAAAGGAACGGAGGCAGAACACCGAACGAGAACGAGTACTGGCTTCCCATACGCTTAGCAAATCAAAGTTTAATAAAATTATCAGGGATGTATTCTATATTGATCGCTTTGGTGTTGAGGAACGAACGACTCCCATTGCTGGCAGCCAGCTTATCACATTGTATGATGTTGGACTGACCCAGAAAGAGATACTTCGAAAGCTCGGTTTGCAGGATGAGCCCATCAGTAGCGTCGGTGAGTT
>LVBE01000222.1 GCA_001603105.1 Spirochaetales bacterium Spiro_03 | reverse complement strand
GATATTTTTAGGACAATATTGCAAAATTGTCGTGAGTGTGTATATCATCGGTTTTATACTTGAAATTGAACGAGGAGTGAGTTCACATGAAGAAGCATTTGATGGTTGCCTTAGCAGTCTTGGCCCTGCTAAGCGCCCTGATCGTTACCGGTTGCTCAAAGAGCGAATCGCAGGCAAGTGTAGTTGCGACAGCCCCAAAAGAGGCGGTTTCTGCACCGGTTGTGGCCCCAGCCGGCACCTTGGCGGATGGAATCTACTTTGCGATGGCTGACGATTTTGATGATGCCGGATGGCGCGAAACCGTCACGGTCACTGTCTCTGGCGGCTCTATTGTCGCAGCTGATTGGAACGGCGTGAACGTCAATGGCGGGGTAGATAAAAAAGCCTACGATAAAGGTGGGCGATACAATATGGTCAAGTTTGGCAAGGCCCGCGCCGAGTGGAGCCAGCAAGCCGCTGACGCAGAGGCGTATCTGGTCAAAAACCAGAAGAGTGGCAGTGTCGATGAGATCGGCAGTGTCTCGATCCACGTCGACTCCTTCAATACACTGGTCGCAAAAGCCCTCTCCTCGACTCCTGTTGGGCGTGGACCGTATGTTGATGGCGCCTACTTTGCCATCGCTGACAGCTACGACAACGACTGGAAGGAGTTTGTCTCCTTGACGGTCATCAATGGTCGGATCGCCGGAGCGTATTGGAGCGGCCTGAACTCCAAGAACGAAGAGAAGAAAGCCTATGATAAAGCTGGACGTTACAACATGGTCAAGTATGGTAATGCCAAGGCTGAGTGGTACCAGCAAGCCAAGGATGTCGAACAGTACCTGGTGAAGAACCAGAAGAGCGGTAGCGTCGACGAGATCGGCAGCGTATCGATCCACGTCGACTCCTTCGATGCCTTGGTCAACAAAGCGCTTAGCCAAGGTCCGGTTGCTCTCGGTCCCTATGCCGATGGTCGCTACTTCTCGGTCGCCGATACCTTTGATACTGGCGGGTGGAAGACCAGTGTCTCCCTCTATGTGCACAACGGATCGATCGTCAATGTCTACTATAGCGGTGTTGACAAGGATGGACGTGACAAGCAGACCGTTGCCAAGGATGGTGGCTACGGGATGATCAAGGCCAGTGCGATCAAGAAGGAGTGGCATGATCAGGCCAAGGCTGTTGAAGCCTACCTGGTCAAGACCCAGGATCCGAAGAAGGTCACCCTCAAGAGCGACGGCCACACCGACGATATCGCCGGAGCTTCGATGTCGGTCTCCGACTTCTTTACCCAGGCGCAGAAGGCACTGGCCGCTGGTCCGCAGAAGTAATACCATAGCGGTTCATTCATTCGTACAAAAAGACTTGACCCCATGCACCGCATGGGGTCAAATACTGCTATGGACGTACTATCGACACTAGATCTTCCCGCTTTCTTGGCGTTTGCCATCATCAGTGGGTATACCCCTGGCCCCAACACCATCTCGAGCGCCTCCATGGGACTGACCTACGGCTACAAGAGAACCATTCCCTACCACTTGGGCATAGGGGTGGGCTTCTTTCTCTTGATGATCGCCAGCGCTTTGGTGGCCAGTGCGATCAAGTCGCTCTTGCCTGGCCTGATCCCCGTCCTCACGGTCGTCGGGTCGCTGTACATCCTCTACCTCGCCTTACACATGCTTCGCTCCTCCATCTCCTTGGCATCAAAGATGGTCGAGCCCTTGGGCTTCGGGCGAGGGATGCTGCTGCAGCTCTTCAACCCAAAGGCGCTTCTGATGGGCCTGACGATCTACTCGACATTCCTGGTCGATCTACCTACCACAATCTTCTGGCGAGGGCTGAGCGCGCTCTTCCTCGCCCTTCTCATGTATGGCTCGATTACCCTGTATGCGCTCACAGGAGCAGCCCTGCTCAAGTTTCTCACCTCAAAGAGGGTGGGGCTGGCCATCAACATTGTGTTGTCCCTCGCTCTGGTGTATACGGCCATTACGCTACTATGGCCGTTGGTACGGAAGTAAGAAGGGTAGTTGGGTCTTCTAGAAACCATCATCATGGGACGTCAGTCGATACCTTCATGGATTTTTCAGATTTGTTTATACATCAACCCTGATTTTCCAAGTGTTGAGGGCTGCGGTTCGTCTGTCAATTCATAGACGTTCGTTCTGGTTTTTTGGAGATGATTGATTCTGGGCGCTATTATGCGGAGAAAAAAGCCAATGTTCACAACTTTAGAAAATGACGTAGCAGACACCAAGTAAAAACTTGAAATAAATCTTTTATTTGCAAGAAATTGTAGACATTTTCGCCTCGTTATTGTATAATAATTATATTATTATGATATAATTGAGGTGGTCTA
>LVBE01000221.1 GCA_001603105.1 Spirochaetales bacterium Spiro_03 | reverse complement strand
GAGTAGAAGCCCTTGTCGCCGATGACCAGCACCTGCCTGGCCCCGCTCTCGGCCACCGTGAGCTCCAGCGAGCTCTTGTCCACGATGTTGCCCGGCACCAGGCGGTAGAAGACCGGGCTGTGCCCCTCGGCGTCGAAGACGTAGATCAGGCGGATCTGCGCCCGCTTCTTGTTGCCGGCGCTGTTGTAGCCGCGCCTGGCCCAAGTGTCGGAGCAGGAGGTGAAGATGTTCGTGCCGTCGAAGATCAGCTTCTGCCCCTTCTTGACGTAGAAGCGCATGAAGCGGACCATCTCGTCGCGCCGCTCGCCCAGCCTGGCCATGAACGAGCCGACCGTGTTCTGCGAGAGGGCCACGTCGGGGTACAGGTCGTTGAGGTAGGACGCCTCGAACATCGCCTTGGCCGCCTTGGCGGTGAAGCGCCCGCTCAGGCGCAGCAGGGCGATGACGACGATCTCCCTCCATACGTCGGGGAAGGCGACCTGCAGGTTGTCCTTGATGTGCGGCGAGAGCTGGGTGAACAGCTCGTGCACCCCGTAGCACTTGATCTGGGCCTTCAGCGCCAGCTTGGGGCGTAGGAAGTGCTCGTTGGGGATGAAGCCGTCCCGCTCGTTGATCTTGCCGACGCACTTTCCGGTCTTCTTCCTCGCCCGCTTCCTCTCCCGGTCCCACTCCGACGTGATCAGATACACGTAGTAGTAGCCGTTTATGTGGCGTATCTCGCAGGCCCCCATCTCGTCGGGTTTGTGCCGCTTGATTTGCTCGGGTATCGCCATGGTCTGACCCCCCTAATCCTATATACGTATTTACGGATATAGGATAGCATATGGGCACCCTCTTGGGAAGTCTAAATCGACGACTTCGGCCAAGAATCGGGAGGTTTTCGGAGGATTTCCAGAGGTGGACGGGCCGATGGGGCACGCACCATGGATTTAGGGGAGGATTTAGCCCGTTTCTATCTACGTAAAAATTGTGAATTCAGTGTCTCAATGTAGTTGCTGTTTATTCATGAGGGGGAATAATCCCCGTTCACGTATTGGATACTCTGAAGGCTTTGTCATATTTT
>LVBE01000220.1 GCA_001603105.1 Spirochaetales bacterium Spiro_03 | reverse complement strand
GCCGTGCACGCCTGCCGACAACCATTGGATCCATTCCGACCACTCCGTGGGAGGCAAGTAACCGTTCATCGTTGGCTCTCCTGGTTGCGTGGGTTGCTCTGCAAAGAGCATGCAACCGGAGAGCCATTTCTTTTTCTTGTTCGTCCCCTAACGTAAGTCCAGCAAGTCAGTTACCACTCAGACTGTAAATGCTATCGCCCTAGAACTGTAGGATATCCTTGAGTTTCTTGGCGACCTTGCGATATCGTGATCCTTGTTCCATGGTTTGAACGACGTCTTGCCATAAACGGGCACGCAGTTCCTGCTGGAGTTGGGGAACGCTGGGCAGATGAAGTTCATGATGGCCTTTCAGTTCAGCTTGTGCATCGGGCATCGTCAGGCCCAGATGGGTCAGCAGGAGGTGAGCGATCAGCACGAGATGGAGGTAGCGCTCCACAGCTCGGTACCGGAGAACCTGGTAGTCGCCCAATCCCAAGTATTGCTTCGACATTTTCCACAGAACTTCAATTCCCCACCGCTTCAAGTAATGCGACAAGACGGTCTTCATACCCCATTGCAGACGATCGGTGACCATGGCGATCCAGCCCCGTTCCTGAGGACGGCGGCTGAACACCACTTCACCCGTCCCAGTTTGGACAGCCGCCCCACGCGTTCGGCCAGCCGATGCTTCTTGCCCCCCACCGACACGATCCTCCCCTCCTTGCGGAGCACGTTGGCTCCGTAGCGACTGACTTTGCGTTTGTCGCGGGGACGCCCATCGGGAAAGAAGTTGCGGTTGCGTTTGGCCACGCCGACGTAGGGAAACTGTCGGGCCTGGCAGGCCCGGGTGACCACCGGACAAAGGTAATAGGCATCGAACAGGACGATGACGCGGTTCTTCCCGGGCAAGGTGAATTCCTGCACCATCTCCGCCGCCAAGGCGGTGAGTTTGCGGAATTCCAGCGGCTCCTCGTCGCTGCCGGACTGTTGCGTGCGGGCGCAGAACTCGCTGTTGGCCCACAGCCGCACGGCATAGGGAATCACCACGCCCCGGTAGAGCAAGGCACCTCCGACGATCGTATGCCCGGTGGCATAGACCTTCTCGGCATGGAGGAAGAGCTTGCTCACTGCGTCCATCCGCTTGGCACGCTTGCGCTGCTGGGTGTCGTCGAGAATCAAGTACACCAGTTCCCCCGCCCGCCAGCCCAGTTCCTTCAACGTGTCCAGGGCCTTCTGTCGCAGCAGTTCGGGGGCATCCCACTCGGCCCGGGTCAGAAAGAACGACATCGCCTGTCGGGTGCGATGCTGTCCGATCTCTTCGCATCGCTGGAGGCTGCGGTGTCCACAGTCGGCCGCCAGCACGATCACCAATCGCCACAGGTGGGCGTAGTGGCAGGAGCCGGTAATCTGACGAACGCGCCGGAAGAAACGCTTGCCGAAGAAGGGAAAGCGGCTTATCTTTGGCATCATAGGGTCTTTCCTCCATGGCCCGGCGGCATGCCGGGCACTTGGGTTTCCATCTATCATGGAAGGAAAGACCCTTTTGCATTTCAAGTCCTCTAACCCGTTGGTCTGCTAGAACTTCTAGCATTTACAGTTTGAGCACTAAGATATCAGTCCTCCTTGCTGGGGCTTGCCTTTCTGCACGATGTGCAGGCCGCACACGGCCACAAGCAACGCCTGTGCCATTCACCCTCACTTGTCCACGAAGAACGACAGAATGCGGGAGCGGGCCTTGGCGGGTGTGTCTGCAGCACGGCTCGGCTATCATCCTGATAGACGGCCGTCGTCTTGAGAGATCGAGGAGTTGCTCCTCGGCTATGAACGGATGGAAGCGGCGGCTTCT
>LVBE01000003.1 GCA_001603105.1 Spirochaetales bacterium Spiro_03 | reverse complement strand
CCTGAGTTCCGCAGTGGATATCCAATAACCAGGTCATAACCAATTGCATTCAAATGAGATGAATGCAACCAGTGAATCCAAAATATGTAGTACAATGGAGCCGCCCTAACAAGAAAATTGTGTTTTGGGCGCTAGGATCACGGCAAAGTCCCGTTCCCTTCAAGAAGATGGCGTGCAATCGCCGCGTTGAGGATCTGGTTCATGCTCAGACCGGTTCGCCGGGCATGGGAGGCGAGCGCCTCCCTGGTGGAGGGGGTGACCAGGGCGAAGAGGCGGTGGCTCTTGCGCTCCTGCGGATGCGCGGCGATTGTCGGGGGTTCGCCCACGTTCGCCAGGGCCTTGCCCCTGGCGAGGTCGATGTCCCAGTCCGAGGCGATCTCCTCTACCAGCGCACTGAAGCCCTCCATCCTCCCGGCCAGGTCCTCGAGGCCCTGCTGCCATTCGATGATGGCCTGCGCCATGGCCGAGTCCCTCAGCGACTCGGGCAGGTTCTCGATCTTCTCGCCCTCTGCGGCGCAGAGGCTGTCCACGACGGCGTTGAAGCGGTCGATCTCCCTGCTGAGGTTGGCATTGAACCTGCGCAGTGCCATGGCCAGTGTCGTCTTGTCGCTCTTGTTCATCCAATCGATCCTTTATGCGCATGCGCATGAAATGCTCATTGTTGCCCCACCTGCTTGGTCAGGTTGTTGAGGCTCCTGACGTCCTGCTTGCTGAAGTACTTTTTGGTCATGTCGATCCCCGTGGCGATCCCGATGCGCTCCAGCACCCGGTCGCAGAAGGTGCTCATGTAGATGTTCGAGCCCACGTGCACCAGCTGCGCCCTCCTCAGCGAATCGACGATCCGCTCATGGGATATGGCGCCCCTCAGCTCCTTGACCTCGAGGATCCTCAGCAGCAGCAGCGAGACGAAGCACGTCAGCAGGTGGGCCTCGATGCTGTGGGGCATGCGCACGTACATGGGGCGGGTGGCCAGGATGGACTTGGTGATCTTGAAGCTCTCCTCGATCTCCCACAGCCCGCGGTACATGTCCACGATGTCAGAGGCGGTGACGGTGCGGTTGAGCTCGAAGAGCTGGTCATACGTCCTGAAGCGGGCCGTGCCCTCCCACGGCTTTTCCTTCTTGTCGATGCCCACCACGTTGGTCTCCAACAGGTAGTAGCCGTCATGCCGCTCGTCCTCGGCGATGGCGTCCCGGTCCAGGGCCTTGGAGAATTCGATGTGCTGGTACAGTTCGCCGCTTCTGGGGTCGTAGGCCTCCCTCTTGAAGTACTTGTTGGCCCCATGGGTATTGAAGACCTTGCGGTCCCGCTTCGCCCGCTCCAGGGCCGCCTGGCGTTCGATCTTGGCCTTGACCGCGTATTTGCGGCTCCAGAAGACTATCTGGATGGTATTGACCTCGACCTTCACCTTGCCCTCGCGCTCATCGACGGCGGTCCTGCGCCCGGTGACCTGCTGGCGCCACTTGATCCTGGACAGGGGCACCTTCACCGTGGCCTTGGCACCGGACTTTCCGCCGATGAGGTCCTCGCCGTCCAGCAGGGCCCCGAGGGCCCGCTGCTCGGCCAATTCGTGTGCGGCGATCTTGCCCAGGGTCTGCTCATACCCCTCCTGGTCGAATATCCACTCTTGTGTCGGCACGTCGACCATCCTGGTGCTCCTGCTGATGATATAGCCCTGCCTCTGGGCGAGGATGTTGCAGATGTTGGTGCCCCCGCTCACCCCCATGTCGGCGACGTAGATCACCTTGTCCAGCTCGAATTCCTCCTTGGCGTAGCGCACCATGGGCAGGAACGTGCTGCCGTCGTTGGTGTTGCCGGGGAACATGCCGTAGGTGACCGGCAGCCCCTCGCGGTCCATGAACAGTCCCATCTGCACGATCGGCAGCCTGCGCCCCTCCTTGCTCACCCCCCGCTTGCGCAGCCCCGGGACGACGGTCTCCTGCCCCCATTCGTCGATGACCACCCGGTCCCGGTCCGGCCCGTCGACCTCGAAGTAGAAGTTGGTCACGTCGTAGAACAGCAGCGACGTGTCGCGCCCCCAGACGGCCTTGACCTGCCGGTGCAGGTGGCTCATCAGGTCGCTGGCGTATTCGCTGAGGAAGGGGAAGGAGCGGTACACGTCGTCGTCGGTGAAGGTCGAGTTGCCCAGCATGAACCGCTCGCGCATGCGCCACGTGGCCAGCTTGGAGTCGGGGGTGAGGATCCTGCCGAAGACCAGCAGCTTGAAGATCATGTCCATGTTGGCCTTGATGCCCCACTTGGACCTCCTGTTGTTGAGGAACTGGTCGATCTCCAGCTTGTGGTAGATGACCGACAGGGGATGGTGGCCATGGTAGTGGGCATTGTCTATGTAGGGGTTGTCCTTCTTCTCCTTGCTGAAGGGGATGCCCCCAAGGTCATAGCGCTCCTGCAGGTTGACGGCCAGGCTGCGGTTGTCCACCTGCCTGCCCCTGCCCGGCGACAGCTCCCTGGCCAATTGGGTGAAATGGGCCACCGGGTCCTCGTACTCCTTCTGTAGCTCGTGCAGGTAGCCGAGGAACTCCACCTTCTCCTTCGTCGGGTTCTTTTTGCCCGGCCTCCTGACGCTTTGCATGAAGTAGAGGGCCTGTCCCTGCTTGTTCTTGAAGATCTTCAGCTCCATGTGTGCCTCCCCAGGGTCTGCACCCTTTTGGTTATTCTACAATATCCTACGATATATTGTCAAGGATAAAAGTACAAAACAACCCGCAACGAATTGCGGGCTCAGGATTTAGAAACCGGAGGGTGTAACTGTCACTGCGGAACT
>LVBE01000219.1 GCA_001603105.1 Spirochaetales bacterium Spiro_03 | reverse complement strand
ACGGTATATAGGGTGTCTATCGAGGAGCGGACGTCTCCGTGATGGGCATCAGCACGATGCCAAGGGTTGATCAAGGAACCCGATGAGTTGGGGTACATCCCAGTATAAAAAGCTCCGCGCGACGGGACACAGAGAGGACTGGCGCAGTATGCATTCGAAAACACAACACTCTCTTGTCTCAGTGCATCAATCGTCGGGGTGAATCCCTTTCCTAACACATCGAATCTCAGCTGATCAGCCATGATGACTATCACATGAGGCTTCATAGACCCTCCTCCTTGCAACGTAGCTCATCGAGGCTGCCAGGAATTATTCTTCCTGGCAGCACACCAGTTCAGTTAATCCTTGAGGTAGCGCTCATACGCCTTGGCGTAATAGCTGATATACTCATCAACCTTCATGTCTTTGAGCTTCTTCTGGAACGCATCCCATTCACGCTCCACGCCGCCTTCGACGATCCAGGCAGCATACTTTTGCATGACATATGCATCGATGTCGGTCTTCAGCTCAGCGATTCGCTCAACCTCGTCTTCAGAGAAGAAGACATTTGGATACATATTGCTTGCAGGTACGTTGTATGGCTCGTAGAACGCATCCAGCTCACGTCGCTCCTGAAGGTTGGCATTGAGAATCAGGCGCTCGATCGTTGGGTTCATCAGCGCAAAGGTACCATCGTTTCCAGGACTGTAGTCATGGATTACTGTGTCCAAGACCATTCCGGCAGGCAGCTTCATCTGCTGGAATCTGCCGTCAGCGGTCTCTTCGAGTGCATGGCCAAGAAGTCCCTGACAAATTTCCAGCGAAGTCACCCCTTCGTACGATTCATCCATCCAACGGACCAGAACCTCAGGATGCTTTGCCTTGTTGGTGATCGCAAATGACCCCTTGGAGAGAAGCTTGGCATCGACGCGCCTCCAGATACGCTCCCCGTTGACGTTGATCAGCGGAGCCATCACAACGTAGTTGTCCTTGTTCGCTGCAGCGGTGGCATTACGGCTCCAACCAAGCCACATGCCGACGATGTCTCCTGGATCCTGGATCTTTGCGACATAGACGTTAGCATTGTGGGTAAAGACTTCCTTATCGATCAGACCCTTCTTGTATAGTGAGTGGAACCACTGGATCGCATCACGGTAGGGGGTTGTCGTCGGGGTGAAGATGACCTTTCCGTTATCATCGACGATGAAGTGGAAGATATCGTCAAGCTGTCCAAAGATCCCGAACATGGATTGTACGCCCTGCTGTCGGTTGTATGGGTCGTTGGCGCTCTGACGGAACGAGAACGGGATCTCATCGTTCGGATCACCATTGCCGTTGGCATCATAATCCTTGAATGCCTGTAGAACTGCCTCGAACTCTTCCTTGGTATTGGGAATTTCCAGTCCTAGGTTGGCGAGCCAATTCTTGTTGATGAAGAGGTGGTCGTGGGTAGTGGGGTTCAGCTCATTGATCGTCGGCAGCGTGTAGATATTGCCATCTGGGGCGGTGATCTGCTTCTTGTATTGCGGATTGGCATCAAAGATGGCTTTCAAGTTCGGTGCATACGTGTCGATCAAATCGTTGAGTGGAATCAAAAGCCCCTCGGCTCCATAGCGGATGATATCAACATCGGTGAGGATATCCTGGCCATAGAAAACATCAGGGAGGATGTTACTGGCAAAGAGGAGGCTCTTCTTCTCTGTCCAGCCATCCTCTGGAGACATGTTCCAGGTGATGCGAACATTGGTACTCTCTTCCAGACGCTGGAAGAATTCCAATTCTTTGAAGTTCTTGTTCTTGCGGGTATTGGCGGCAAACTCATAGGTCAGCGGCTCATCGACGATCGGCAGGCCTGTGGTCCGCACCACAAGCTCACTTGCCTTTGAGTCTTTAGAACTGGCAGTCACATCTGCTTTGGCACTTTTGCCTCCACAGGACACCAAGCTGATGAGGGCGACAACCATAGCCAATACCATGATTGAACTTGCAAGACGTTGCTTTTTCATACGTTGTTCCTCCTTTGGGAAACTCTGGGTGATCTATTGTTAGCCTTTGACAGAACCGGCCATAACAAACTTGGTAAAATGCTTTTGCAAGAAGGGGTAGACTGCAAGCACCGGTAGCGTAGAGACAATGATGGTGCCGTATTTGATCAACTCCGCTGCCTTCTGCTGCTCGATGATTGAATCGACATCGCCGAGGCCGGTGGCCTGAGCTTGCAACAAGATTGCCCGGAGCACCAACTGCAGTGGATAAAACTTCTCATCGCGCAGATAGATGAGCCCATTCATGAACTCATTCCAATGGGAGACTCCATAGTAGAGGATCAACACAACGATGATTGTCTGAGAGAGTGGGATGACGATCCGCAAAAAGTAGTTGATATGACTATAGCCGTCGATTGATGCAGCCTCATAGAGCTCTTCGGGTATGTTGGATCGAATGAAGTTCGTCGCGATGATCAAATTGAACACATTGATAGCAGGCAGCAGCAACATCACAAACCGTGTATTGTAGAATCCCAACTTATTGATCCATAGGAATGTGGGAATCAAGCCGCCCTGGAAGTACATCGTGAACATGACCATGACAAAGATCAGCGGCCGGGCGAAGAACCGAGCGCGGGAGAGTGGATAGGCAAGCATCATCGTCAATGACACATTGATGAGCGTTCCAAAGACGGTGTAGAAAATGGTATTGCCATAGGCGATCCAAATCTTTGTGTTCTCAAAGATACGCTGGTAGCCAAGGGTATTGAACCCTACAGGCTTGAAGAGCACCTTGCCGTTATTGATAGCCACCGGATCGGAGAACGATGCAATGATGATGAAGTACAACGGATAGAGAATCGAGAGCGTCAGCAGGACCAAAACCAAGTGATTGAAGATATCAAAAAGCTGGTCGGAAATATGCTGTGATCGAAAGGTCCGCAAGAATTTTTTCTGTGTCATGGCTCTCTCCTACCACAAGCTATTTTGCGTCACACGCCTGGAGACGTTGTTCATCGTTACCAGGAGGATGATGTTGATGACGTTGTTGAACAAGTTGATGGCTGTGGAATAACTGTACTGCGCATTAATCAGGCCAACTTTGTAGATATAGGTTGAAATGATCTCACTTGCAGCAATATTTTGGGCATTCTGCATCAGATACGCCTTCT
>LVBE01000037.1 GCA_001603105.1 Spirochaetales bacterium Spiro_03 | reverse complement strand
ACGTCAGGACGGTGAACGCGACGGAGTCCCCACTGCAGGGGACCTGGAAGCTCAGAAGCTCTTCTTCGTCGGTGATGAGAAACAGTCGATCTACCGCTTCAGGGGTGCAGATGTCTCTGTCTTCAAGATGCTGGGCGACGAGCTTGTTGCCAATGGGGGCAAGGCCTTCTCGCTTTCGACCAACTACCGTAGCGAACCGGCCTTGATCGAGTGGTTCAACGAGATCTTCCCCTCCATCATGGCCCACAGTGGAGAGGTGTGGGAGGCGGACTTCCAGCAGCTCGGCACCCGAGCGCCGACCGAGGGGATCAAGCCTTCGGTGCGAGTGCTCATCAAGCCATACAGGGAGAATGAATCCGAAGAGGAGGAGATGGCCAGCGCAAGTGAGAGCGAGGCGTATCGTGTGGCGGCCTTGGTGGAGGAGATGCTGAACACCGACTCCTTCCTCATCCCCTCAAAGGACGGCCCGCGCCGTCCGGTGAGCGGGGACATCGCCCTCTTGATGCGCACCACTGCAAACCAGTTGAGCTTCGAGAAAGCCCTGCGCCAGCGAAAGATTCCCTATAGTGTACAGGCTGCCCGCTCCTTGATGCTCGAGTCGGTGGCAGGAGATCTCTATGCGATGTTGCAGCTGCTGCTCTATCCCGAGGACCGCCTCGCCTACGCGGTGGTGCTCAGAAGCCCCTTCTGCAACCTGAGCGACCGCTCCCTCAGCATTGTTGTCCATCAAGATCTTTTTGTCCCCATCGATGGACTCTCGGAGGATGATCTGGGGCGCCTGGCCCACTGTGGGGCGGTCTATGGGCGACTGCGCGCCTTGGTAGGGGTTGTGAGCTTGAGCGCGCTTGTCCACGTACTCTTTTACGAGAGCGGCTACTACCTCCACCTTGCACAGAAGGAGGAGTACCAGGTCTACCTGGAGCACTACGCCTTCCTGTATCGCCTCGCCCAGATCCAGGAGGAGCAAGGCAAGAGCGTGAGCCAGTTCGTCGACTTCTTGCGTGAGCACCTCGGAGAGAATGAGAAGATCGAGGATCTTGAGGTCATCAAGGAGGTAGAGGAGGGGGTGCAGATCATGTCGATCCACAAGTCCAAGGGGCTTGAGTTCCCGATCGTCATCGTCGCCAATACCGGCTCGAAGGCAAAACGCAGTGAGTCGCTCTTATCAACCTTCGCCTCGATCCCCACTCCCCACTACCTAGATACTGCGATTGCAGAGAGTGCGACCAAGTTCATGACCGCCCGCCATGCCGGCCAATTGGAGGGTCGCGACGAAGAGCTGCTGCGTGAACGAGCCGAGCTGAAGCGCCTGCTCTATGTGGCGCTGACGCGCAGCGAGACCCACCTGGTCTTCAGCGGCTCGTTTGGACGCAACAACCGCTCCCTCTCCGATGATGGTCAGGCTGACACCCTGCTCTTGATGCTCACCGAGAGCCTGGGCATCGACATCAATGAGCCCTCCGGCCAGGTGGGCATTGTGCGCATCGAGGCTATCGATTCAATCACCGAGAGGCATCTCTATAGCGGCAGGGGCGAGGGCGAGGCACCCTTGGTTGCACGACTCGAAGCGGCCAGGGCGTGGTACGAGGCCCCTGGACGCACCATTGTTCCTATCGCCATCAGGGTGGGGGTGACCACCCTCTACCCACCTCGCCCCTCGTCCGATGCGATGCAATTGCCTCACTTGGAGAGCGATGATATCCTCGCTCGATATGGCGAGGAGCAGGTCGCCGGCTTCGGGACCCTCGTCCACACCCTGATCGAACAGGCGCTTGTTGGCACCGATGGTGAAGAGCTCGCCATCCCAATGGAACTCTCACGTACCCTCTCTGAAACCGAGTGCTCACAGCTCCTCGCCGATGGGCGATCACTTGCCTCTTCCTTCCTGGCAGGCGAATTCTTTGCCAAAGAGATCGCCCCCTATCCGCGGAGGGTTGAGGAGGGGTTCTTTTTGAGAGTCGAGGAGGCAGGAAGGGCCTTGGTGGTGGAGGGGGCGATTGACCTGGTGGTTGACCAGGGCGACCGCCTGCTCGTGGTCGACTTCAAGAGCGACCGCTACTGGGATGAGGCGGCGCACGAAAGTCAGGTGCGCACCTACATGGAGGCTGCCGCCAAGATCTGGGGTAAACCGGTGGTCGGTGCTGTCGTCTTTGTTCGCGACAGCAGCAACGTCGTCTTCTATCGATGAGGTTAAAAGTGATACGAGTACACTATGCAGTGATGAAGGGTGAGTTTGAACGGGTGCTGCAAAGTCGCGGCATGGGCAAGGAGGATGCAGAGCTCTCTGCCCGCCTCTTGGCCGATACCTCGCTTGAGGGGGTATACACCCACGGGGCCCATCGCTTTCCTACTCTCATCGATCTGATCGACCGCGGTCGAATCGATATCCATGCACGGGCGCAGAGGTTGTCTGCACACGGTTCGCTTGAACGATGGGATGGCATGGGCGGGGTGGGCAACCTCAATGCGCACCGGGCGATGGGCCGGGCGATCGAGCTGGCGAGGTTGCATACCGTTGGGGTGGTGGCCCTGAGGAACACCAACCATTGGATGCGGGCCGGCTCATACGGCATCATGGCAGCTGAGGCGGGATGCATCGGCCTTCTTTGGACCAACACGATCGCGCTGATGAGCCCGTGGGGAGGAGTCGAGACAAAGGTTGGCAACAACCCCCTGGTCGTCGCAATCCCGTCCAAGGAGGGAATCATCCTCGTCGATATGGCATTGTCGCTCTTCAGTTACGGCAAGATGGAGACGTATGCCCGCTCTGGCAGAGCGCTGCCGGTAATCGGTGGCTGGGATGAAGAAGGGGCCCTCACCGACGATGCTGGCGCGATCCTGGAAAGCCGGCGCCCTCTGCCTACCGGGCTTTGGAAGGGGACAAGCCTGGCGATTGTCCTTGATTTGATGGCTGCTGCCCTCAGCGGGGGGCTGACTACCTATGATCTGACCCAATCGAAGGAGGAGCGGGGTGTGAGCCAGGTCTTCGTTGCCATCGACCTCGCCTCGTTCGATGACCGATCAGAGATCGAGCGACGCATCAGCGCCACCCTTGCTGACCTGGAGGCGACGACACCCCTTGAAGAGGGGGAGGCGGTACGCTGGCCGGCTCAGAGGCGATTGGCGATCAGGGAGGAGAATTTGCGTCTGGGCATCCCAACCGATGAGGCTATCTGGAAGCAGATCCTTGCACTCTAGGAAGGCAGAGACACAAAAAGGCAGGGCCCGTCACCAGGCCCTGCCACATAGTAGGTCAAAGTCTCAGCCCTTGCCGTACAATGGACCGAAGTTCGCACAGGCGCGGAAGTCCGCTCCCTCCTTGTCCATGCCGAGCATCGACCAGGCGCTGGGTCGGAAGATCTCGTCATCGGCGACGTTGTGCATGTTCACCGGGATGCGAAGCATCGAGCAGAGGGTGATGATATCCGCTCCGAAGTGACCGTAGCCGAGGGCCCCATGGTTGGCGCCCCAGTTGGCCATCACGGAGTAGACATCCTTGAACGGTCCGTCCTTGCCATCGGTGCGTGGTACGAACCACGTCGTCGGCCACGTCTGGTCGGTACGCTTGTTGATGATCTCAAAGACCTGTTCGGGGACATCGCACGTCCACCCTTCGGCGAGCTGGACGACCGGTCCGACGCCCTTGACGATATTGACGCGTACCATCGTCAGCGGCATGCCGCCCTCACTGAGGAAGGTAGAACTGAAGCCGCCGCCGCGGAAGTAGCCGACGTTGGCGACGCTGAAGCGGGTGTTCTCCAAAGTCTTCTTCACGTCCTCTTCGGTGATCTCCCAGTAGCGCTTCATCTCGCTTTCACCCTTCTTGTTCTTCATCTGCCCTGCGGCATCGAGGGTGGTCGCCCCACTGTTGATGAGGTGGATGAAGCCATCCTTGGCCAGTCCTTCTGGCTGCCAGCCGGTGACTCGCTTCACTGACTCTGGGCTCCAGTAGGTGCGTACATCGCTGAAGATCGAGGCTCGGTTGGTCAACAGCTTGCAAAAGAGCATGCTGATGCCGTTGAGATGGTCGTTCTCGGTGGCCATGAGGAAGGGTTCGCGAATGCCGTTCCAGTCAAAGCTGGTGGTGAGCATCGTCTCCATGAAGTCGCCGTTGGGCCAGTGGTCGGTCCACTGCCGCTGGCCTTGGAAGCCGGCGAGGATCGCATTGTGTCCAAGCGACTCCTCCTTGTGCCCGATTCGCTCCAAGTTCTTGTTGCCGATCATCAGGTCACGGCCGATCATCGTCATCTTGGTACAGAACGCCCAATCCTTCTCAAGCTGCTCTTTTGAGCGACGTCCCTCAGGGGCGTTGACCGTATCCTCTGCCTGAATGCAGTTGGCCCTGACCCAGGCGATGGCCCGCTCATACTCCTCAGGATCGTAGATCTCCTCGCTGACGCGTCGCTCGATCTCGCTCATGTCCACCACCTCGGTCCTCATGCCCAGGTAGTCCTGCAGCAGGTCCTGGTCAACGATCGAGCCGGCGATTCCCATCGACATCCCGCCGATGGAGAGGTAGCTCTTGCCCCTCATCGTCGCTACCGCGATGCCCGCCCGTGCGAAGCGGAGGATCTTCTCGGCGACATCAGATGGGATGGATGTATCGCTACTGTCCTGTACATCTCGTCCGTAGATGCCAAAGGCCGGAAGTCCCTTCTGGGTGTGGGCAGCGAGCACGGCGGCCAGGTAGACCGCACCGGGGCGCTCGGTGCCATTGAAGCCCCAGACCGCCTTGACGGTCATCGGGTCCATGTCGAAGGTCTCAGTGCCGTAGCACCAGCAGGGGGTCACCGTCAGGGTGACAGCAACTCCTTCGCGAGCGAATTTTTCGGCACAGTCGGCGCTCTGGCGCACTCCCCCGATGGTCGTGTCGGCGATGACGCACTCAACCCTCTCGCCGGTGCCATGAAACACATTGTCGCTGATCAGCTTGGCTGCGGCCTTTGCCATGTTCATCGTCTGCTCTTCCAGCGACTCGCGCACTCCCCGCTGCCGGCCGTCGATGGTCGGGCGGATGCCGATCTTAGGAAGTGCCGAAGCATAGCGCTGTTCAGGTCCTACACTCTTCATTGCCATATCGTCCCCCTTGGTATATGATGTTCAATGTAATCGTTTACAATCACGTTCAGTATCGCACACGACCGACCACTTTGCAATCGAAAAAACAAGGAGATGGCCATGCTCAAGAACATTCCGTCGATCCTCAGTCCTGAGTTGTTGAAAGTCATCATGGAGATGGGCCATGGTGACGAGCTTGTCATCGGTGATGGGAACTTCCCCGCCGCCAGCCTCAATGACCGGGTCATCCGTCTCGATGGCCATGGCATCGAGAGAGTGCTCGAGGCGCTGCTCACCCTGTTCCCACTGGACACCTATGCCCCGAACGCCTTCTTGATGGAGAAGGTGGCCGGCGATAGCGTCGAGACGCCGATTTGGCAATCCTATGAGAAGATAGCCAAAGAGGGTGATCGCGGCTTCAAAGGCTTTGATCTGATCGAGCGCTTTGCCTTCTATGAGCGCAGTCGGAAGGCGTATGCGATCATCGCCACCGGCGAGACAAGCCTGTATGCGAACATCATCCTCAAAAAGGGCGTAGTTGTCTGATCAGCCTTTGGCTGTTGTCCACAGCTGTTTGTACTCACGCGGGCTCATCTGCATGTGGGTCCTGAACTGCCGGGCGAAGTAGTTGGCGTCAGAGAAGCCGGTCAGTTCACTGATTCGCTCCATCGAGTGATCGGTGGTGAGCAGCAGCTTTGCTGCGAAGGCGATCCTTCG
>LVBE01000218.1 GCA_001603105.1 Spirochaetales bacterium Spiro_03 | reverse complement strand
GTGGCTCCTTCGTAACGCGGTGCCGAGGCCAGGAGCGTTGCGAACGCGGCGTGGACGACCAGCACCATGCCGACCTGGGCCGTGAATCGCCGCGCCCCATTCACGTTGCCATCATCGACTCCCCAGAACAATTTCAGACGTCCATTGACGCGCTCGACCGACGTTCGCCCCTTGTAGAGCGTCTCGAACTTCTTCGTGGCGCGGGGCAAGTCTGGAAAGCGCCGCAGGTCGATCTCTTGCGGCACCCGCACGGTCTTGCCGTACGACTTGCCGGCATTGCAAATCTTCGACATCGGGCATTCCCAGCCCTCGTGCTTGGCCGGACAACGGTACTTGAGCACGCCACGCTGGGGCTCGTGGCCGATGTAGGCCATTTGTTGTTTGACCATCGGTTCGCTGACGCGGTTGTAGCAGTACACCGAACCGTCCTCGTGGTAAACGATGTTGCTGTTGCCGTCGTGTCCCGGCAACATGCGTTCCACCTCGTCTTTCCACAGCGAACGGATCTGAATTACCGGCTTGATGCCGTGGTCGTGCAGCAGTTCGTGAACATCGTTCGTATCGGCGGCTTTGTCGTATGCCAAGGTCTTGATGCGATGCGGGGGCAGGTTCTGCTGGGCCCCTTCCAGCAGCATCGGCAGCGTTTCGCCATCGCCAGCCTTGGTGTCGGTGATGCAATAGGAGAGCACGACTTCGTGCTTCACGTCGACGATCAGATGCAGTTTGTAGCCGAACCACTCGACCACCTTCGTCACGGTTCCGTCGTCCTCCGTGTACTCCTTCCGTCCACCACTGGGCTGCGGCAACCCCTCGTCGATTTCCGCCTTCTGAGCCTCTTCCTTTCGCTTCCGCCGCGCCGACAGCGCGGTGGCATCGCCCGCCACGTTGTGTCCCAGATCGGGCACGGCTATTGCCAGCTTCTGAACCAGCACGTCGAAGATCTCTTTCAAGTATGTGCGATGGGGTTCGCTGCCGAGCGTCTCCTCGAATCGCGACATGTTCCACTTCGCAGGCACGCCCGAAGCGTGTTCGATGCCGATCACTTGCCGCAGTCCAGCGTTCCGCCGCAGTTCCGCCAGGCAGTCTTCCATGTGGATGTGCCGCAGGGCAATGCGGACGATCTCCACGCCCCACAGGACGCCCACCGGATAATCGTTGCGTCCCTTGCCACGGGCCATCCGCAACGATTCCAGCAGTCTGGCGTCGGGCAGCGCCGCGAGAAGTTGCCGAAGATCCTGGAGTGTGGGGCTGTCCTCGAGTTCATCCCACGCGAAAATCGGTTTGGTGATGTGGATCAGCATGGCAAGCCTCCTGCGCGCCTGAGGATGAGTGGGACAAACCGTACGCTACGTCACCTTCTACGCAACACTTCCCCATATGGTTTGACTGCTGGTCGAAAAATCGCCCAAAAAACCCTCGGGACCTGGAAAACGAAGCGAATTGCCGCCTAAGTCTGGGGAACGTGTAAAAACCGCTCTCACCAAACAGAATTGCAGCCAAGACTTCTGCACAACGCAACCGCTTCCTCTTCGGCGGAGCCGGTTGCGTTGTTGACGGTAAGTTGAGCGATCGTGTCATTCCAACAGGTGGTGCGGTGAGAGGGTCGGCAGCGTTGGAGCGATGGATGAGGTGTGAAAGGGTGGTTGAAGGGGCGATCGGCGCGCGGTGGGAGACCGTGGTTCGCTGGCGTGTATGGAAGAAAGCGCGTCAGGCCTGCGGTGCGGCGCGAAGGGCCTTGGCAATCGTGCTCAGTCGCGTTTGGCCAAGCGTCTTGGG